>NZ_JAJKHN010000050.1:0-48948 GCF_020982715.1 Bacteroides sp. 1_1_30 | reverse complement strand
TTTTGAGTAGTTTATTAGAAAAAATGTATGATTTCGTTTGGTTGTTTTAAGAAATATGCTCATATTTGCACCGATATTTCAACCCGTTACCTACAAAGTAACAGAATAAAAATCAAGCACTTACGCCGACCACAGATCGTTTTATAAAATCAAGTACCTGCATATTTGCTTCATCAATTTTCTTATTTCGGAAAGGCTTCAAATAAGTTTCTGTCACGGTGATGGACGAATGTCCCATCGCTTCGGAAATAATACCCGGATGAATTTCGCAATAATACGCAGTCGTAGCCCAGGTATGGCGGGCGGTGTACGAGCTCAACCGGTCTTTGAGTCCCAATGCCTTTCCTAATAATTCCAACTGATAATTAAAATTGCGCAATGCCAGTTGATATTCCCTATACGCCTTTGGCGAACCTTCGTCACTATGAAGAATCGGGAACAAATAAGGCGACTGTTCCTCCCGATTCATATACTTTTGCAAAAGAAACATCGCTTCCGTCGTCAACGTCACAGACAACGGACGTCCCGTTTTACGACGACGATAACTAATCACATTTCCCCGGAGATCACTCTTGCGCAAATAAGCCAAGTCGACAAAAGGCAGTCCCCGAAGCAAGAACATAAGAATGAACAACTCCTGCGCCCCCTTCATGGCAGGAGTGATGGCGTCCGACTGCAACAGACGGGCAAATACCTTCTTCATATCCTCCATATCCAATGCCCGACGGCGGTCTGCCCGCGTACCTGTATATACGGAGCGAAAAAGATGCGGCACGTATGATGCCTTCCGAAGATCGACAGCGCGATTGTAAACCGCACGCAACGTGCGAAGATACGTAGACACCGTATTCCAACTACACCCACGTGCACGAAGACTACCCTCAAAATGCTTCAGCCACTCCGGAGTGATTTCCCGAAACGACAAACGATCGGAACCCTGAAAAGTAAGAATCGCATTCAACGTACTTCTGTATACATGAGCAGTCCCTAAATTTCCACTCTGCTGCAAATCAACAGCCACTTGTTTCATAAACAAAGTAAAACTTTCCTTTTTCATTAAAAATAAATTAATAATTAATATTTACTTTTCCCACATTTTACTTTAGTAAAATACAAAAATATATCTTCAAAAATTTACATACATAAAATCTAAAAAATAAAAACTAAAACATTTACATTAATCATCAAAGTAAATTTCATACATTTGCGCAATTTTTCAAACAACATATTATTTTAACCATTTAAAGTATAAAAAAATTATGAACAACAATGAACCAGCTGCCGAACGCTACAGCATTAATGGATTCAAGTATTTCTCCGAATTGGCGAAGGAGTATTTTCCCGATCTGGCAAACGCTTCTTCCGCCAGCAAAAAAATGCGCAAACGCATTAAAGCAAACAAGACATTGAACGAACAACTGGTTGCTGCGTATTACACCAGCCAAACAATCGATGTCAGTCCTGAAATGCAGCTAATCATCTACCGACACTGGGGACCTCCCCACATTGACTTGCCGACAAACGTTTAGCGCGTAACAGAAAACGAAAACACGGACAAGAAATAAAAGGAAAATCGAACTATATATTTTTAAATATATCATTTATCTTTTATTGTTTATTATGTATTCCACTTTGCGTTCATCACTTTTTTTCAAAACGAAGATAACTACCAATCATACAGCTATTTACAGAAAGAAAAAAGCGTTCCACAAAGCGTTCGGCAAAAATGACCGTTTTTTCACTACAAACAAGACCTTCGAATCCCCCCAAACGAAGGCTTTGTTTTTTCTCCAACAGAAGCTCCACCAGTCACAAACAGAAGCTCCACCAACCACCAACAGAAGCTCCGCCAACCACCAACAGAGCATTCGTTCCATCCCCACTCCTTCCCCGGCTTCATGAAAGAAGAAAAAAACAGCCATTTGCGCATCGCGGCACCCTTTATTCATCCACACCCGTCCGCACGGAACCACACCCCTTGCGCATCGCACAAGAACGGCGTACCTTTACAGAAATTTAAAACGATAACCCAATGAACAATTTCAATTTTGAAGCCATGATGGAACATGGTTTTCTCATTATCCCCAAAGCCCTGCTACAACAACAGATAGAAGACCCGAACATAGAAGCCGGAGAAATAGAAGCGCTCCTGAAAATCCTGATGAAAGTAAACTATTCGGACACGTTATACAGCGACCGGCAGCACAAAGACTACCTGTGCAAAAGAGGCGAAAGCATGTTCAGCTACCGCGACTGGAGCCGCATTTTCCGCTGGTCTGTCGGAAAAACCTTCCGATTCATACACGCCCTTGCCATCCTGGGGATCATCGAAATCGTCCCCCATCCCAACAACTCGTCCCTGCATATCCGTGTCGTCGAATACGACAAATGGGTAGGAGCCCCCGACAGCGGCAAGCAGAAAAAGAAAGCCGTCAACGAGAAGTTCCGCCTGTTTTGGAATGAGTTTCACAGCATCACGCAGCTTCCCAAAGAAAACATCGCCAAAGCGCAACGCGAATGGAAAAAATTAAGCGACAAGGAACAGCAACTCGCCATCGACAAGGTAGAAGATTATTATTTCCACCAAACAAACATCAACTACCTGCTCCACGCCGCCAGCTATTTATCCAACAAAGCTTTCCTAAACGAATACTGATAAAACGAATCCCAATTAAACGAAGACTGATTAAACAAACACTGATTATGAATACCGAAAACAGAGTTTCACCACAGGCTCCCGAAATAGAAGAAGCCATCATCGGCGCCTGCCTGATAGAGCAGAGGGCTATACCACTGATAGCCGACAAGCTGCGCCCCGAAATGTTCTACGTCCTGCGCCACCAACTGATCTACGCCGCCATACTGGCTATGTACCACGCCGGAATGAAAATAGACATCCTCACCGTAAAAGAAGAGCTTTCCCACCGCGGAAAGCTCGAAGAGGCGGGCGGAGCGTTCGGCATCACCCAGTTGAGCAGCAAAGTGGCGACTTCCGCCCACCTCGAATATCACGCGCAGATCGTACACGAGAAATATCTACGACGCGAAATGACCTTGGGATTCAACAAACTACTCGCCTGCTCGCTAGACGAAACGATGGACATCGACGACTCGTTGATGAACGCGCACAACCTGCTCGACCGTCTGGAAGGCGAATTCGGCCACAACAACCACATGCGGGACATGGATGAACTGATGACCGCCACCATGACCGAAGCCGAAGGACGTATTGCCAACAACATAAACGGAGTGACCGGCATCCCTACCGGACTGGCAGACCTGGACCGCATGACGTCCGGACTCCAAAACGGCGAACTAGTGGTAATCGCCGCCCGTCCCGGCGTAGGAAAAACGGCATTCGCACTACATCTGGCACGAAACGCAGCCATGGCAGGACATGCCGTAGCCGTCTACAGCCTCGAAATGCAAGGAGAAAGACTGGCCGACCGATGGCTGACAGCAGCCAGCGAAGTCAGTGCCCGCCATTGGCGGTCGGGAACCGTCAGCCCGCAAGAGCTTGCAGAGGCACGCACGGCAGCCGCCGACCTCAAACGTCTGCCGATACACGTAGACGACAGCACCTCGGTCAACATGGAACACGTACGATCCAGCGCGCGACTGCTGCAAAGCCAACATGCGTGCGACGCGATCATTATAGACTACCTGCAACTCTGCGACATGACAACCGGCCAAAACAACCGCAACCGCGAACAGGAAGTGGCACAAGCCACCCGCAAAGCGAAGTTGCTGGCCAAAGAGCTAAACGTACCGGTGGTACTGCTTAGCCAGCTAAACCGCGAATCGGAAAACCGCCCCGCAGGCCGCCCCGAACTGGCACATCTCCGCGAAAGTGGCGCAATCGAGCAGGATGCGGACGTCGTGATATTACTCTACCGCCCCGCCCTCGCACGAATAACAACCGACCGCGAAAGCGGTTACCCTACCGAAGAACTAGGCATAGCAATCATAGCCAAACAACGCAACGGAGAGACGGGAAACGTATACTTCAGGCATAATTCGGCAATGACAAAAATCACCGAATACGTCCCACCGCTGGAATACATGCTGAAACATGCTAAATAGATACAGATTCACCCCGATTCCATACAATTTTATATTACAATATATAGCTGTATGGAATTTCTTTTTTTATTTCATTATTGATATAAAATAAATAGCAAAATACTTGACTTTCCCTTTCAAATTTCGTATATTTGTAATGTCAACAAGGACAGAAAATATTATTACTTAAACCTTAACTTTTTTAATTGTATGAATGTATTAGTGGAGCGCTATCAGCGCAGAAAGTATGTGAATCAGCCGGATTCACAGATGTTGTATTATGTACGCCAGAAATCGGGTACAGTGAGAGTGATGGACATCAACAAGCTGGCCGATGCCATCGAAGCGAACTCATCGCTTACAGCAGGAGATGTGAAGCATTCCATCGAGGCTTTTGTTGAGCAGTTGCGCCTGTCGCTTACCCAGGGCGACAAGGTGAAGATCGACGGATTGGGCACGTTCCATATCACGTTGAGCAGCGAAGGGGCGGAAAAGGAGAAGGATTGCACGGTGCGCAATATCCGCAGAGTAAATGTTCGTTTTGTGGCAGACAAGGCACTTCAGCTGGTGAATACGAGTCATGCCACTACCCGAGGCGAGAATAATGTCGATTTCATCCTGGCCGGAAAGGGTGACGGAGAAGACGCGGATGGTGGAAACAGCGGTAGCGGTGGAAGCGGAGAAGCTCCGGACCCGGCAGCTTAATCATTAAAAACAGTGCCGCATGGGTATTACAGAGTGATTTCTACAGTTACTCTCCATGCGGTTTCTGTTTTCTTCTACATTTATTTTTTAATTCTCAATTTTCAATCCTCAATTTATTAAAATGCTCGATAAAATCATAGAGATCATTATGACGATCCTGCCCTTTCTGGGTAGTAATCGCAAAAAGCGCAAAGTAATGGCGCAAGAAGTAAAAGAGTTCAGCGAACTGGTGAAAGACCAATATACTTTTCTGATGAAGCAGTTGGAAAAAGTGTTGAAGGATTATTTCGACCTTAGCTCGAGAGTGAAAGAGATGCATACAGAGATCTTCTCGCTAAGAGGTCAACTGGCACAGGCTGCTGCCTTACAATGTATTAATAAGGAATGTGCACAACGTAGTGCAGCAGAGGCATGATAATGATTCAATTAATGCAAATTATGGAACCTGTGCAATTTACAGAACCTATTCAATCTATTTAATCCATTCATGAGAACTATAAACCTGATAGTAATCCATTGCTCCGCTACGCGCGAAGACAAGAGTTTCACAGAATATGACCTGGACGTCTGTCATCGCAGACGAGGATTCAACGGAACGGGTTATCATTTCTATATCCGCAAGAACGGGGATATAAAATCTACCCGTCCGATAGAACGAATTGGTGCGCACAGCCGCGGTTTCAACAAAGAAAGTATAGGTATCTGCTATGAGGGCGGACTCGATTGCAAAGGACAACCGAAAGATACCCGTACCGAATGGCAGAAACATTCGCTCCGGGTATTGATTCTCGCTTTATTGAAAGATTATCCGAATTGCCGGATCTGCGGACATCGGGATCTAAGTCCCGACCTGAACGGAAACGGCGAAATAGAACCGGAAGAATGGATCAAGGCCTGTCCCTGTTTTAATGCTGAAACGGATTGGGATAAAGTCTAAAAAAAAATAGCTTTATTATAATTTAGGCACGGATAACACGGATTTCACGGTTGCTTTGTACAAGCATAGCACTAACCGTGAAATCTATGTAATCCGTGCCTAATCTTTAACTTATGATTTTGCTAGACTACGCGTTATCAAAGGTTGTTTCAAACCGACGCAATATGCTGTCTAATTTTCCAACGAGGTAAAAAGGTAGATTTATCAATTTGAATTCTTTTCCGTCTGCCGTCTTTACCTCATCCACAGCATAAGGCTGCGACCATATTCTGACTGCAACAGTCTGATTAGAGTGATTCATAAAAGAATGTAAGGAACGCAAGTGGGCGTTATGCCCTGATTTGACTTCAATGGGATAAACCATAGAATCCTGCACCCACACATAATCGACTTCTGCATTAGAACCACTTTTATTACGCACCCAGAAACAACGTTTCTGACTGACTTTATCTGTCAGTGTCAACAGTTCTTGCGCTACAATCTGCTCCGCTATCATACCACGCCAAGCATCCATTATATCTTTTGCTCCCAAAACCTCTTTCTGTACTTGTGCCGCATAATTCACCAATCCTGTATCTAACCAGACCAGTTTGGGCATACGCTTTATTTCAGGAGTGGCCGGAACTTCCGTTGCCGTAGTCGGATAAACTAATTCCAGCAACATCGCCTTTTCCAATAAACGAAAAGCCTCTCCCACTTCCCGAGCATTATAAGACGAACCAGCAAATCCTCCTAAAGTTATAATTTGTCCAGCTTTATGCCATCCTTCTTTTAATATAAAGCGAATCACTTCCGGAAGTTGTTTTCCCAAAGCATATTTTTCCACATCATCCCGGTAGCCTTGCAAAAGAGTTTCATAAGTGGACTCCAAGGATAAAATATCCCTGCGCTCCGCATAGAGTTGCACAACTTCCGGCATACCTCCAATCAACGTATAGATATTAAACAATAACATCAAACGATCATGGAAAGCGAGAGTGATTTCAGGCTTATCTAAAACGGATAATAAAGGTTCTTCTCCAACAGCACCCAGAAACTCGCGAAATGAACAAGGACGCAATGCCATATATTGCACCCTTCCCACCGGAAATGAAACACGTACATCTATCAGGTTTTCTAATAATGAACCGGCAGCAATTACATAAATATCAGGTAATTCTTCATAGAAATAGCGTAATAACGCTACTGCCTTTGCTGAATTTTGAATTTCATCAATAAAAAGTAATATAGTTCCTTCATTCCTTATCTTTCCACAATGTGCAAAAAATAAAGGCATCAAATCTTTTAGAGATACATTCAACTCAAACAAGGATGCTGCCTCCCGTTTCTCCAAATTCAAATACAGGTAATTGTCAAACTGCTTTCCAAATTCGTTGACTACCGTTGTTTTACCGACTTGCCTTGCTCCACGCAATATCAAAGGCTTTCTATGCGTATCGTCTTTCCATCTTTCCAGATGAAATAAGATATCTCTTTTAAACATAAACCACAAATTTATTGATTTTCAGCAACAAAGTTATAAAGAATTTCCAAAGATGGGGCAAAATACCATTGATTTTGTTTCAAAGATGGGGCAAAAGTCTATCGTTCATGTTTCAAAAATGGGGCAAAGCCACCTAATACTGTCGTAAATATGGGGCAAAAAGAACGTATTTACAATCAGCTAATCTACAAATTAGACGACTTACCATGTACTAACTCCAATCGTACATCGTAAATCGTCTAATCGTAAATGAACTTAATCGTAAATTATTTTTCTACTTCACGTCGAATGCAGCATCAATCAACGCTTTCAAGTTCAGATAATGACTTCTGTATATTCCACTGGAAGCATTTGCCGCATTGGTCAGGTCTCTTCTAAGATCAGTCAACTGTCCGCGTGCAATAGTCGGTGCTTCAGAAGGGAAATCGAAAGCTACGAGCGAATAACCACCCAGACTTCCGAGCGAACCGGAACTGTTCTTCGGTTTATCAAGCATTCCAATCAACGCATTGACATAAGTCTTTTGCAAACTACGTTGGGAAGCATCCGGTTTCTTTCCTCCTTGCATATCGCTCCAGATACTCTTCTTCAAATCACGGAACAAATCGTTGGCTGTGTATGCCTTCGCTCCGTTGACCAGTTCGTTGTCCGTCATCTTATCAAGTGTGCGGCTGCTAAGCAGTTGTTTCAATGTACTGCTCTGTACACGGTAGATCGAATTGAAAGTATTGATACCAGTTCTTTCGGACAGTTTATCATCCATCAGCCAGGTCGGTGTGGTAAACAGTTCCTTGTTCAGGAAGTCGACCGCTTTCTTCTGAATATCCTTCGGAACATATTCCACCGCTTTCATGTCTGTCTGTTCCACAGAAATCGGATTGTGGTAGATACCGGCCACATTGGTAGCCACATGGCCCATGTACAAGTCGAATTGTCCCACCACATTCTGATACAAACGGACAGCTTTCATATAACCCTCATTCGGTTCATAAGTCCAGTTCATGATTTCAGGCATCACACGTTTCAGGTTTTTGATTCCATACGAGCTTGCCAGCATGGCATCATCTCCCAAATCTTCACTCTGGTTGCGGGGATCGTTTCTGTCGAGTTCCGTTCCGAACGTATAGCGTTTGTCCTCCCGCAGCTTCTCAATGATCCACTTATTCAAGTGAGGTATTTCGGCTTCCGCCGTTTCATATTCAGGCATCCAACGATAGCCCCATTCAATCGCCCATTTATCATACATACCGATACGGGGGAATATTCCCGAACGTGAAACGTTGTCTTCCGGCTGTGCCACATAGTTGAAGCGTGCATAGTCCATGATAGACGGTGTATGACCGTTGGCTTCCACCCATATTTTGTCTCTAAGTTTCTCTACCGGGACGGTATTGGAAGAACCGAAGTTATGACGCAGTCCTAATGTATGTCCCACCTCGTGGGAAGATACAAAACGTACCAGTTCGCCCATCAGTTCATCGTCGAACATCGGTTTGCGTGCTCCCGGATCAATGGCTCCTGCCTGCACGATGTACCAGTTGTAAAGCAGGCTCATCACATTGTGATACCAGTTGATATGCGTTTCAAGAATTTCACCGCTGCGAGGGTCGTGCACGTGAGGTCCGCTTGCGTTCGGAATATCGGAAGGCTTGTACACGATAGCCGAATGGCGGGCGTCTTCCAAGCTCCAGGTAGGATCGTCCGTCGGTGCTTCTTTGCCGAAGATTGCATTTTTGAATCCTGCTTTCTCAAAAGCGGCTTGCCAGTCGTTCACTCCCTGAATAAGGTACGGAACCCATTTCTTCGGAGTGACAGGGTCGATATAAATGATAATCGGTTTCTTTGGTTCCACCAATTCGCCACGCAGGTATTTCTCGCGGTCTTCGTCTTTGGGTTCGAGACGCCAGCGGGTGATATTCGCTTTATACTTCACTCCTTGCGGATTCTCGTCAAAATCCTTATAGCTCACAGCAAAATAACCTACCCGGTCGTCGTGCAATCTCGGTTTCATCGGTTCCTTGGGAAGTAATAGCATAGAGCTGTTCAGTTCGTAAGTCAACGGAGTGGTAGAGGTGGCAAAGAAAGCTGCCAGCAGTTTCTCAAGTCCACTGCCTCCTCCTTTCTTCCGCTGGAAGGTACGCACGGTACGTATTTCGATGTTGTGCGGAAAGGCTTTCAGTGTGTCGATATAACTGGCGTCGTCTACCATGCTGCTCGCTCCGATGTTGTCTTTCACCCGGCTGGTGAATGAAAACATTTCGTTGTCCTTACGGATATAGTCGGTCATGTCGATCACATAGTTGGTAGTTTCTCCTTCTTTACGGACAGTTTTCAGCGGGAAGGTGGCCACAATGGGTTGAACATTGGAGTTCAATACGGCCTGATACATACCCAGTGTATCAGCAGAATGTTCGAGATAAGAGATTTCACGCACGAACAGTTTGTCGCCGCGTCCTTTCTCGAAACGGATCACTTCGTCGCTGATGTAATCTCCCGGATAGCCTACTTTACGTTTCTGCGCGTCTACCGGTGCTTTCACAACTCTGTTCACAATCAAAATATCACGTCCGAAAAGAGAGTCGGCTATTTCGAAGAAATATTTACCATCTACGTAATGCACTTTAAAAAAGCCGTCCATTGTTTTGGCTTTGCCGGTGATTACTTTTGCGTAAGGTTGCAGAGCATCTTTCTTACTCTTGGCAATGGAGTCAGCCTTGGCTTTATCCACCGCTTCCGTCTTGCTCTTCTTTTTCTTCTTTTTCTTGAAGATGTCCGTCGATTGTGCTCCGGCCAATGGAACGATCATTGCCAGAATCATCAGAATTGAAACTAATTTCTTCATGCTTTCTTTTTTAATATTTATATACAGATACAAAGATAATAATTATTCGATACCGGCAATGCCATACATATTTAAGTTGTTGATACTAGACATCTTTTCATTCGGTTTGCCTGAAATAGTATATTCCTGTCCATCAATTGTCAAAGTAAAATTATAGGTATAAGTTAGCCCTGTTTCAAAAGGTACGGCAATCATCATATAACAGGTCTCCAAACTGGCACCAAAATACCCGGCAGTTATCTCGAAGCCGCCATTAGGAAGATTATAAGTAATACTGTTTATCGGAGTACCGGAAATTTTACCTGTCGACAAATCTACAGTTGCTCCATCTTCGTAGGCAATCGGATGGTCACAGCTCACCACCACTTTAGTAAATTTCTTACCGACAAAAGAATCCGGGCATCCCGCACCCGGTAAAGTGATTTGAGAAAACAATGGTTTGAATTCTCCCAAAGAAACAGTTGCAGCAGAATAGCTAGATGTAGTAGCCGAAGCATAAGCAAAGCTATAATTACGATGCGGCATAAACTCTGATTCATAATACTCCTGCACAGCTAAGTTGGGCAAAGCGACAGCCTTATAATCTTGTGAAGCTGCGTTATAGGGCGTATAGGCATAAATAGTGTGATCGCCACCCTTAAATCCTGCAGCAAGTTCGGAAGAAGGATTCAGCGTAATATCTTCAGTCACACGACTATCACGATCATATACTATATACGTTTTACCATCCAATTCTGTAGTAGTAGCCACCGCTACTTCCGACGGAGCATACGGCAAGTTATCCTGCGGTTTGCCATCGGACAACACATATATTCCTATCTTGTCCGCTTCAATCCATCCCTGGCTTCCATGGGAATACACATTATAAGCACCGGAAACAGCAATTTTCCCCACTACGGGAATATCTGCATCTTCTTCTTCACCATCGTCACTGCTGCAACTTACTGAAGACAATACTAAAGCTACACAAGCAGCAAAATAAAACAGTCTATTTTTCATACTTTTCTCGTTTAAATGATTAATTATTTACTGATAGGTTATTTTCTTTTTCCAATTAATATTCTCCTTCATAGTTCGTGCACCATACCATGCCTTTCACATCGCCAAACCCGCTAAAAGTCTTCAATTCCAAATCGGGAGCAAAACCTTCGAAGAGACGTACCATCTGGCTCGTGTTTACATCGATGATGGCGATATCCCCATTTTCCTGCGAAAGTGCCAGCCGGAAATTCGGATCAGTGCTATTTCCCCCATAGCCATAAAACTCACAAACAACAGGACTTCCACTGATGCCGGTGATACGGCTGCCTGCTGTGTAAGCCAGCATATGACTGCGCATCTGCATACTGTATATATAGAGATTCTTATCTCCATCGGTAAAGTAGAAATAAGGGTTCTTTTCAAAATTGGAGGACATCTTAATGACACTTTGCGGAGTCAATAAGGAGCTGCCGCTGAATCCGTATTGATCCGTACCGGTTATCAGGTGAGAGTTATTATCCATGTCTTTTACGGCAAACTCGTGCAAATCATAATTTCCGGTTCCCTGCACGTCAATCAGCGACACGTAGTTTGACCAAAATGTCAGCCCGCCGTTGGAGGCTACATCTTTCTTTTCGTAAGCCCCTATTGCCAGGCAGCGGGTTCCCGCTCCCATATTGTTCACCCGCAACACACCGGAGGGAACTTCCAAATCCTGATCGTATGTTTTGAAGTAGACGATGGCAGGAGTATAAACTGCTCCCCACTGCGGATAATGTGTAATGCCGATAAAACGGGCATTTTGCTCATCATACAAGATACAACGTTCTTCGTCGGCACACCAATAAGTGACGTTGTGGAACGGTGCGAAACAGGTGATACGGCTACCTCCCTCAAACTCATACGGCATGGCGCCGTACTTCCCGTAATAAGGAATCGCTTTATTGTCAGTGCCTACGGCACGGATATACACTTCCCCCTGTTCGGAGCAAATCACGTAATATTCTTCCTTGAATGCGAAGTCCATTATCTTCAAGCCTTCCGGCTCTTTACGGTTTTCAAATTCGTGGGCAAGCCACATGTCTTTTTGCAACGAATTGCCATCTAGCGTGACACTTCCACTACCCTGATTTATCAGGATTTTCGGCAAACCTGACACGTAGGAACCGGAGATAGAGCCTAATACATAATAGTAATAGATCCCGAGCGGGTCTGTACCCAGACCATCTTCGATGATGTTTTCTACATCGTGCGTAGCCCGGAGGCCGGGATTGATGAAAGATAAAGAAGATTTTCCGTCTCCTTTGTTGGAGAGAATCATCCAGCCCCAGTCGAAACTGTTCTTTCCCGTCAAGGTATATTTATTGCTGATGTATGTTTCATTCGTTTCCTTATTGATGACTTTCAGTATCAGTTCGTACGTTCCGCCTTTTTCGAACTGATACTTCAGATGATAACCTGTGTAGATCAGTTCACGGTTCAGATACCATTGAACGGTGAAAAGTTCATCAACATTCCCGATGTCCGTTGAGAAGTTGATGGGCGCATCCATCTCGAAAAGGTCGCCTACCATAAACGTGTAGTCCGATGAAGCGGAGTTCACAAAAGAAACTTTGGTAGAGTTTGTATAGTCATAGTTTCCCAAATCGTCATAACAGCCGGTTATCACGAGAAGCTGCAGGATTGAAATGAATAGTATTGTTTTTCGCTTCATAATTTATTATCAGTTATCGAGAATGGTTTCATACAGCGGTGTCACTCCGTCTGTATCATAATATTGGTAATTGCCTTGCTGCCACTGGTCTTTCCACCAGGCCTTGAAGTCGGCTATCAGGTTGACAAACTCAATACCGGTGTATTTATCCAATGATTCGAGTATCTCACCATCCATGAAAATGATAAAAACACGGTATTTCATATCCGAATAAGTACCCAGATTGGCTGCCGAACTCTGGTTCCACCAAACAGGTTGGGAAATCCGGTCGGTCACTTGAATCGTGACGTGTTTGTATTCTGCCGGACCCACCAGACAGTTTTCCACTGCATCCAGTGAAAGGGTAAGGGTGTAGTCTGTGTTGAGCAGGTCTTCATTGCGATAGACGGTGACTTCGTAGGTGTCTTCCGCCAGTCCGCTATGGAAGATGCCGGAGGTCAAAGGGGCATAGTCGATGCCGGAACGGGCGGTGCTTTTCTCTCCCACTGCGGAAATATCACAGGTGGCATTTTCTTCGAGCAGGTAGCCAAGAAGTGTCATTTTCACTTTCACGGTTCCTTCTCGAAGCAAGGGTGCATCTGTAGCAAAGTTGAATGTTATTTTCTGTGGAGACTTATCGCTCATGTAAGTAAAATAGACGTAATTGTCTCCATTATAAACGTCCAGCTGCTCTTCACTGCAAGAGGTGAGAACGAACAGCAGGCAGAAGATGGTATATGTCAATATTCGTTTCATCTTATCCGGGCATTAGTTGGTTGTTTCACTGGTAGGCAATGGAAGTACATAAGAACCTGTCATGTTGATTTCTCCTTCCTCGTCGGAATCGGGCACGGTGGAGAGGTTCATCCGTTTGTAGGTGTAGAAGGTTCCACCTTCGCCTATCATTTCTTTCCGTATATCGAGCAGTATTTCGGCATCCAGTTGTTCACGGGTGCTGACTGTCAGACTAAGGGTACGTTCAGCTCCACGGGCTTTTCGAACTGTTTCGAGGTAGTTGATTCCTTCGGTTATCTTGCCATTATAGCTACTGATCTCCGCCAGGATATGACAGATTTCACTGAACCGGATCACTGGTATCATCGGATTCTCCATTGCTTCTACTACTGATTCTACGGAAGGGTTATACTTCAGTGTGTAATACTTCGACTGGGTTTCATTGGTAGTCCCGATCAGGTAGGTGAGCCGATAGTCGGTATATACGCCCGTATTGTCCGAAGCAAACAGGGAAGGGATATTTGCCAACGGCAAACGGGTGGTTGACGAAGAAGAGGAAGAGCCCCATACGGCCTGTTCATAATCCGTAGCCAGCTGTTTCTTGTACAAGCCGAACAATATGTCGTGGGAGACTTTTGTATATCGGGAATTGAGATTGCAGGTAATGTTCTCTCCTTCTGTAAAGCCTATCCACCGTTTCTGCTGGTAATAGGTGTTGTAAAGTTCTTTGGCGGCTGTCTCGGCATTCTTGTAGTAGGCAGGACCGGCATAGATGCAGACACGGGCTTTCAACCCCAGCAATGCCAGATAGTTGAAGCGGATGCCACGATACCAGAAGAATGCTCCCATATCGTCTATATAGGAACCGGAGTTGAAGCGGTAGCGGGCATTCCATTCGGGAGTAGGTTCGTACATTTGTGAAGCGTACATCGCTTCGGGATGGTATTCGGTGTCAAACTTACGCAGAATGTCTTCCGCTTCGAGCAGGTCTTTCAGGACTTTCTCGATAAAATCGGTAACGGTACATTTTTCTACCACTGCGGCTTCGTATTTATCGCGGTAAGGAAGATAGGCGCCCGAAGGATTGGTTGCCGTTGCAGGAGCAAACAAGCGAAGTAGGTCAAAATGCATCATGGCTCTTAATGACAAGGCTTCGGCGTAAATGAGGTTTTTCTCTTCTTCTCCGTATTCGAACAAAGAGATGTCCGTGGGCCGGATGTTCTCGATGAGCTTGTTCAGGTTGGCTATCACTTTATAGCCTTTTTCCCAGATAGCTGTCACGACGGGTTCGGTGTCGACCGTGTTATAGATAAGTTCGGAAGCGTCGGCATACATCGGAGAGATGGTTCCCGCCTTTTGATTGTATTGCTGGGAGATGGCACTAAGGAATCCCCAGCTTAGTTGCTTACCGTAAAGTTCGTCGGACGCCAGATTGGTGTAGATACCATTCAGGGCATTCCGGTAGCCGAAACCGGTGGAAAACAGATCGTCGTCGGCTATCGCATTTTCTGGTGTTACGTCCAGCCAGGCATTGCAGGAAACGGCTAACATTCCTGTCAGGGCTATTAGTATATGGCTGATTAGTTTCTTCATTTGTATGGTTAGAATATGATGTTAGTAGTCAGATTGAATGAACGCGAATAAGGATAATCCAGTCCCCGTTCCTGACGGATGGTAGACCAATAGAACAGGTCGTTCATCGTGAACGAAAGACGCAGGCCGGACAGATGGAGTTTCTTTAATTGTTCGGGACGGAAATTGTAGCTCATTGTCAATGAACTCCATTGCAGGGTATTGTTTTTCTGTACAAAACGCGAAGATGCGCCGGTGGTGACATTACGGTCACGAATATCTTTCATGGTGGTTATGTCTCCCGGTTTCTGCCAACGGTCGAGCAATACCCGCTTATCTACATTGTCATTTTTAATGTCGGCATTCTCTACATAGGAGACGAGGGTATTGTTGTAAGCATCTCCACCAAAAGTATAGAGGAAAGAAGCAAACATGGATAACTGTTTATAGGACAGGGTATAACCGAATGAGCCTTGTCCCTTGGGAGCTGTATCGCCAATAATGGTCCATTCGTCGGCAGACCATACATCGGTAACGTCACCATTCCGGCGAAGGTAGATTTCTTTGCCGTTTGTGGGGCTGATTCCCAATGACTTCATCCCGTAAATAGAGGTCAGAGAGGCTCCTTCGTAATATTTCAGGTATGTTTTAGCATATTTTGAATCGGAGCTGCTTTCGGGGTTATATCCGCTGAACAGTTCTTCCACTCTTTTATTATAGTCGCGCATTGCCTGGGAGATTTCAATAATCGTGTTTTTGTTTCTTGCAAAGCTGCCGTAGAGCTGGAAGAGCCAGTTTCTGTCACTGTAAAGTCGTGCCCGCAGTTCCAGTTCGACGCCGGTGTTTTTCACCTTTCCCATGTTTTCTTTGTAGGAGGTGAATCCGGTAGAGGAAGGGATGGTATAATCGGTTATCAGGTCGATGGTACGCTCGTCGTAGGCAGAGGCTTTCAGATAGATTTTATCGTGCCACAGTCCGATTTCAACTCCATAGTCGAGGGTGTATTTACGTTCCCATTTCAGGTTCGGATTTCCCATCTGATAGAGGAATACACCGTAGCCTGTGGGATACCAGCTGTCTGTTTGCAGCTGATACATATCTTTGGCCGAATAGAGGGAGAAGTTGGTCTTTCCGGTCAGTCCGTAGGAGACACGGAACTTCAACATGGAAAAGAGTTCATTCGACTTCATAAAATCATAATTATGAATGTTGATTCCTGCTCCTGTTGACCAGAACATGGACCATCTTTTATCGGAACCGAATTCGGAAGAACCGTCGATACGTCCTGTAAGGTCGGCGAGATAGATATTGTTGTAGGTGTAGTTGGAAGTGAGCAAGGCTCCTACCAAGCGGGTGGTATTATCGGAGCTGCTGGGCTTTCCGTATACTTCTGCCGCATAGTTTGAAGAGACAAGGTCGCCACCCGGAAATCCCCGGTAACGTGTTTCGGAAGCAGTGCTCTGCGTTTGTCTCATGTTGGAGGACAAGCAGATATTGAGATTGTGTCCCTTGAAGGTATTGTTGTACATGAGTGACAGGCTTCCGTCTATCACTGTTCTCTTTTGTGTGGATTCTGTTTTTTCACCATTGATGTTGCCTGTACTGGCTGAATAACTGGCCGATGCGGGATCTTTGTACAGATCACCGGTAGAATTTCTCATCAGGACGGAAAACTGACCGCGCAGACGCAGACCGTCGGTGATACGCCAATTCAGACTAAGATCATCGGTTACTTCATCATAACCGGAATGGTCGAAGCTGTTGTAGAAGTTGATTTCGTACAGTGGATTTACTTGTGTGCCGCTAGCCCCGTCGAACTTTTCGAGACGGCGCACATAATCGCCATTTTCATCATACAGACGCATATAAGGAAGTAAATGGGAGTAATCGCTGAATGAATTGAAGGGGACATCTGTACTTTTGTTATAAGTGTAGGTCACTTTGTTCTTTATTTGTAGTCCGCCAATGCGGTAGTCTACATAAAAAGCGGCATTGGCATTCTTACGGGAAGAGTGTTTCATCACTCCTTCCGTTCCTCTGAATCCCAGTTCCACTCCCCAGCGCACGTCGTTTTCTCCACCGTCTATGAAAACGGAGTGCTTATGGTTCAGAGCCGTGCGTAGTCCTTGAGAAAGCCAATAGGTATCGACACCTGTCAGTACATTATTGAGTCGTTGGTAGTAACCGTTGGTATAGGGGTCTATTTCCGGGGTGTTGCTGTCATATAGTCCTGCCAGGCGTTCGGTTTCCAGCTTCTCACGGGCGTTCATCAGATTGTAGGAGGATAAATCCGGCAGTTCGGCAGAAAGTACTCCGGAATACTGTACACGGAACTTTCCGGCTTCGGGCGCACGCCGTTCAATGACAATTACTCCGTTGGCCGCACGTGAACCGTACATGGCAGTGGCGGCAGCATCTTTCAGGATATTGATGCTGTGGATGCTATTCATATCGAGGTCGTATATCTTTTCTACATCGACTTCAAAGCCGTCCAGTATGAAGATAGGCAGGTTGGAATTACCGCTTAGCACTTCCCGCGAAATGGAGGAGGTGGAGGTCTGCCCAAGTGTCGTTTCTCCGATACCGGTCTGACCACGCAAGACGAATTGAGGCAGGCTGTTGGGATCGGAACCAGCAGCCAGATTCTCCTGTATTCTGAAAGAGGGATCGAAAGTCTGAATGGCCGAAATCAGGTTGTTCGGGTTGACTTTTAACAGGTCTTCTTTCTCTATCTTTGTGGTATTTCCTGTGAAACTTTCTTTCTGTATGGAGTTATAGCCGGTTACAATCACTTCCTGAATACTTTCGGTAGCTTCTACCATCTGCACATCGACTTTCTGCCGGGAAGTGACTTTGATTTTACGGGTTTCAAAACCGATGTAAGAATAGATAACCAGACCGCCTTTTTCGGGCAGGGTCAATACATAGCAACCGTTTATATCGGTAATTACACCAGTAGAATGACCATCCAAACGAATCGTCACTCCTACCATCGGTTCTTTAGAGAGTTTCTCAATCACCCGGCCATAAACATAATTTCCGTGTGGAGGAAGAAGATATGTCTCTTTTGAATTATTTTTGTTTTGGGCTATTGCATTAGTAGATAGTGATAAAATGTATACAAACAATAAGATTCTATTCAAAGCCCCGGAATTTAGCTTTTGCATAACGGATATATATAGTTATTACACCCGCAAAAGTATTCTTATATGATAGACGGAGCAATCACGAATTTTAGGTATTTTACACAACTATTATACCAAAATATAATTAAAGCAAAATCTTTTTGCTTCTGTTTAGGTATTAATCAATAGCAAAAAGAATAACTGCATCATTTATCCTCTATCAAAAGGCAAATGATGCAGCTGTCGGTTATATCTGTTTTTTTTATAATGCCAGACGGTATATCTCTTTGCTGTCCTGTTTCGCTAATTTGACATAGTTGCCTACCAATTCACCTTTATTCCGGTGCAGACTATCTGCAAGGCGGTCGATGTCGGGATTCTCAATGCCAAGTTCTTTGAAGGTCACAGGCAGGCCGATGGAAGTAAAGAAGGATTTCAGACGGGAAATTCCTTCAAGGGCTACCGCCTTTTTATCGTCTGATTCTGCCACTCCCCACACTCGGATGGCGTATTGGGCTATCTTATCCACATTGTGTTCTGTCATCCATGTCATCCAGGCAGGGAAGATTACGGAGAGTCCGGCACCATGAGTCACGTTATAGATGGCGCTGATTTCATGTTCGAGGAAGTGGGAAGCCCAGTCCTCTTCACAACCTACACCACAGGTTCCATTGTGGGCGATCGTTCCGCACCACATCAGATTGGCACGGGCTCCGTAGTTTTCAGGTTCTTTCATGACGGTGGTTGCTTCTTTGATGATGGCAAGCAGTGTACCTTCGCACAGGCGATCGCCTATTTCTACATCTTTCGTGTTGGTGAAATAGCGTTCCATGATGTGTGCCATCATATCGGCAATGCCGCAGGCGGTTTGGAAAGGAGGAAGTGTGTAGGTCAGCTCGGGGTTCATCACGGCAAAAACAGGACGCAATACACCGGGAGCACGGAGGCTTAATTTCTGTAAGCCATCGACTTTCGTGATGACGGTGTTACCGGAACCTTCGCTTCCGGCAGCAGGAATCGTTAACACAACGGCTACTTTCAATGCTTTCGTCACAATGGCTTTTCCGATGTAGAAATCCCAGAAATCTCCGTTGTAAGGAACTCCGGCTGCAATGGCTTTCGCCGTATCAATCACAGAGCCACCACCAACGGCGAGCATCATGTCTACGTTTTCTTTCCGGCAGAGGTCGATTCCTTCATACACTTTCGTGTCTATCGGGTTAGGCTGTACACCGCCCAGCATACAATAGGGAATACCTGTTTCCTGCAATGATTTCTCAACACGAGCCAATAATCCGCTGCGTATCACAGAGCCACCACCATAAACAATCATTATTTTGCGTGCACCGTATTTCTGTACTAACACTCCGGTCTGCGCTTCCGTATCCCGACCGAACACGAATTCAGTAGGGCTGTAAAAGATAAAATTATTCATTGTCGTTTTCTTTATAGGTCTTTTCGTCAGTCTTTTCTATAGATCCAAATAGAACTCCTTTGACAAGTTTTTCTATAAGTTCTTTTATAGAGCCCTTCATAAGAGTCTTTATAGATCAGACAAAGTTATAAATTTAAGCAGAATATCTTTCTTTTGATTGTTTAAAATTTCCTACTTTCATTAGTACAAGTCCGATTACAATCCAGACCATTTCGCGTACACGGGTAATCAAAGCGGCATAGACTCCGTAAGCTCCGGAAAGGGAAAGGCCGCCTACGGCGAGGGCAAAGCCACCTTCACGACCTCCCAATTGCATAGGCAGGAAAAACAGCAGATTAGCAAGTAAAGAAGAGAAAGCCGCAATCAAGCAGCAGTCGGCAAAGCTGACATGGGTGGTCAGCACGTTCAGTATCAGCCATATTTCAAGACAACTGACTACACGGGCGATATATTCCAGTAAGAGGGCGCTATAAAAGGTTTGTTTCTTTTGTTGGTGGAGAAGGGCAATTTGTTTGTCTATATTCTCCAACTTCTCTTTATGCGCATTTGCAAAATGAAATACTTTCTTTTTCAGAAAAGGAATACGACCACCCATACGGACAAAAGCCACAGCCATCCCCTGCCGATAGCCTTTCATAAAAAGAATAACAATCAGCAAGCAAAAGACAGTAATAGCTCCTAAGATTATCCCCATCATCCACCCCACCGGATAGAGACAAACGTAAAGCAACACTGAACTTAACCAAAAGCAAAAGTGGGAAAAGATATGCATCATCACATAAAGAATCACGGAAGAGGTGGCGCGTTCTATTCCTATATAGGGTTTCAGCTCCATAATACGATATGGTTCGCCTCCCATCAGCCCAACAGGAGTCACGTAATTAAGCGCAAAACCTGTTACTGTGAATTTGTAGAGCCGGACAAATGAAAACCCCGTCTTACCACCACTACGGATGATGATGTACCACGATACTGTATTAATAAGGTAGACAAACAGCCATAGCAACAAAACCAAAGGTAAATATACCCCTGCACGCTTCAAATTCAGCCAAAGCTCCTGATAATCCATATCAAAAGTGAATATCATTATCAGAACGGCAATGATACCAAAAGCGAGAAATATATTACGGTACTTGTTCTTCACTATTTGTGAGACTTATATCTATTTTTTATATGGGTATATATCTGCTTTTATATGAGTATATACTTGCTTTTTGTATGGGTATATATCTCACTTTATTCACATATAATCTTACTTTATATACGTATAATATCTTTCGAAGAATCTTTTGAACGCCGGGATTCTCATCAATATGTATTCGAATACCAGCCAACCGATTAACGCGCAAGAGATGCCAAGTAATACATCAATGATATAATGATGGCATGAATAAATAGCTGTTCCCCAAATGCCGACCATGATAATAGAGAAAAGAGTAACCACATACCACCTGCATTTACCAATAATGGCATACACCAATGCAACTACCATATAGGCCGCGTGCAGTGAAGGCACTGCCGCAAAAACATTAGCATTACGCCCGTAGATAGAATCAAAGATGGTTACTCCGAAGAATGCATCAAAGCGTCCCAATCCTGCAACATTACCCGGTGTGTTTAATATCGGTTCGAAACCGTAGTTGATGGCATACCAAGGCGGAGCGGCCGGATGAATATAATAACCGGCAAAACCAATCAAATTGACAAACAAGAATACTAACGCAAAGCGAAGGTAGGTTTTTCTTTCCTTCTTGAAATACAGGCAAAGACCGAACAGGATGGGAACGGGAACCCAACAAAGGTAGAAGATTCCGGCAAAAACGTCCGCTATCGGCCAGTTGTGTGCAGCGAAGTATTCGCAAGGAGTAACCAGAAGACCATTATCCATTACTCCGAAAAGAGACTTTTCGAGATTATACAGTCCGGCCACATCAATCGGGTTCACTTCGTAGTTGGGGCAAATACGCATCCAGTCATACGAGATTCCAAAAATGGCGAAAGGTAACAGGGCCACAGCCAACTTACGAGTAGGTAATCCGGCAAAAAATAAAACTAAATAGAGTACCGCCATTAACAGGTGCTCGGAACGAAGCCCGATGAAGATACTTGTCAGCAAAAGGAAAAGAGCCATAATGACTGTCACAGTCAGGGCTTCTCTCTTCGACGGCATTTGAATATTCTTTATCATTATAATGTTTTGATTAGACAACTAGACTATTTACTATTGGACTATTTACGATGTACTATTTAGGATGTACGATGTAAATAGTAAATCGTCCAACAATAAATTAATTCATTCTTTCATCGCTTTGTAGCAATGTCTCACACGAGCAAATGCCGTGATATTGGCAAACAGGGCAACAAAAGCCAGAGGAACAATCATAATCAGGATTGGTTCGAAAACGGTGATATCTTTGAAAACGCCACAGAACAAAGCTCCGAGACTGGTCAGCACTACGCGTTCCGGACGTTGCATGAATCCGACTTTACATTCAATTCCTAAGCCTTCGGCACGGGCACGCACGTAGCTTACCATCAGTGAGCCGATTAGTGCCACAAATGCAATGAGTGCATAAAGGAAATAATCTTTCATTGATAAATAGTAACAGATACCAAAGAAAGTCATCAATTCACTGTAACGGTCGAGTACTGAATCGTAAAGCGCACCGAACTTGGAACTCATGTTGCCTAGGCGAGCTACACGTCCGTCCATCATATCGAACAGTCCGGCAAACAAAATCACACCTCCTGCCCAGCCGATAATGGCCAAATCGTTCTGTCCGCCATATATGCCGGCATATACAAACATACCTGCCGCTACTACATTCAGGATAAATCCGGTAGTGGTGATAAAGTTAGGAGTGATTCCAATTTTAATCATTCCGCGTATCAGGGGATTGATAATCTTATAAATCAACTGTTGTAAATAATCTCTGTAATTCATCTGTTTAAATCTGTTTATAGCTATTTTTATCTAAATCTTCTGTTTTCTCAATCTGTATATATCTAATTCTTTCGTTTTCTCATCAGTCTTTTCAATCCGTTTTTCAGTTTCTTTTTCCGAACAAACTTCTTATATCTATATTCCGGTAAACAAAAAAGCGTTGCATATTATAGTTCCAGAACAGTGCCACGATGACTGCCACTACCACTTTAGGAATAATGAAAAAATCTCCGAAATACAGGCTAAGCGTGTCGCGTACCCAGGGAATCTTCGCTAATGATTCCGTCAGTGCATACGTACCCCACGTGTTTAACCAAACGCTGCAAATCCATACAAGGATAAATTTTACGGCAACGTGTGTTTTCTTTCCTTTCGATTTAAAAGTCCATTTATAGTTGATAACACAATTAACGATTCCTCCATAGATAGCTCCCGCCAAGGTAGCATATACATAGTAGACATCAAACAGCCTGACTAGAAGAATCGTAACGAGAAAGTCTGCAATAGTTGCCATTTGAGCAGAAAGCTGCGCCCTCAAGAACATGAAGATGCCGCCTTTCTGGGAAATCATCCGTGCAACTTTTTTCAGCCAATCACCCATCTCGCTCCCACTAACAATATAAAACTATACACTCCCGCCAAAACATCGTCCATCATGACCCCTACCCCACCTTTCAGGCTTTCCATACGACGTATGCCCAACGGTTTGGCTATATCAAAGATGCGGAACAAGGCAAAAGCCGCAATCACGTACCAAAACCATTTGTCATCATTGGGAACAGCCAACAACGGTATCCACACTCCCACCATCTCATCTACTACCACACGCGAAGGATCTTCTCCCCAATAAGTCTCCAGCTTATCGGCAGCCCAAATGCCGGCGAATGTAAATACAATCACCAAAGCGGCAGTCAGCCATAATACCCAAGAGAAAGGAAGGAGAAAATAAAGTGCAATCCAAATGATAGAAGCCAGTAACGCCCCAGCCGTGCCGGGAGCAAAAGGAGAAAAACCGGAGCCAAAGCCCGTGCCTATAAAAACAGGTAGAAAGGGAGGACGCTTCATTTATTACTAATTACTAATTACAAACTACGAGTCGGTTGTGTCACGAGTCCCCCAACGAATGGGGAATTTGTACAATAAAAAAGTAAAAGTTGAGGTTGAGCATCCACCAGTCTTTATAGGATGGTAAATCTCAATCTCAACTTATTATTTGGGGTTACTGATTAAGCTAAGTAATCAGGTTCTTTTTCACCAATCATGTTACGCAATGTCTGTTTTACCATTCTCCATTGTGTAAACAAGTCGTGTTCGGGCTGATGTTCGAAATCGTGCATCGGGCTCTTACAGAAGAATGACAACCAAGTCTGGATGCCACACATGCCTGCACGCATTGCCAAGTCGCTGAACAACACAAGGTCAAGAGCGATAGGAGCTGCAAGGATAGAGTCGCGGCAAAGGAAGTTCACCTTGATTTCCATCGGGTAGCCCATCCATCCGAAGATGTCGATGTTGTCCCATGCTTCTTTATTGTCTTTGCGGGGAGGATAGTAGTTGATACGTACTTTATGATAAACATCTCCGTAGAGATCAGGATATTTTTCTGGTTCGAAGATAGTGTCGATTACAGACAGCTTGCTGACTTCTTTTGTCTTGAAGTTGTCCGGATCATCGAGCACTTCACCGTCGCGGTTACCGAGGATATTGGTAGAGAACCAACCGTTCACACCCAGCATACGGGTTTTGAACATCGGAGCCAATACGGTTTTCATCAGTGTCTGACCACTCTTGAAGTCTTTTCCGGAGATAGGTACATTCTTTTGTTTAGAGAATTCCCACATAGCAGGAGTATCCACACACAAGTTAGGAGCACCCATCACGAACGGAGCGTCTTCTGCAATAGCAGCATACGCGTAACACATACTCGGAGAAATCACGTCTGTATTGTTTTCCTTCATTGCTTTCTCTAAAGCAGCGAGTGACATGTGTTCGTCAGACAGCGGAATGTAAATTTCAGTACTTGCAGCCCAAAGCACCACTACGCGTTCGCAGTTGTTAGCAGCTTTGAAGTCGCGGATATCCTGACGAAGTTGTTCTACCATTTCCCAACGGGTAGCAGCCTTCTTCACGTGTGTACCGTTCAGACGTTTTGCCCAGTTGTGATCGAAAGCAGCCGGCATCGGTTTGATAGCTTCCAACTCTTCTTTTACTCCATTCAGGTCTTTTTCTTTCAAAACCTCGGCGTACATAGCAGCTTCGTATGCGTTGTCCGGGAAAATATCCCATCCTCCGAAAACAATGTCTTCCAAATTCGTCAAGGGCACAACGTCCTTGATGAGTTTTTCTTCGTTGTTCTCCATGCGCATTGTGGCTAACTGTGTAATAGATCCTATCGGTTTTGCCAGTCCCTTGCGAGAGGCTAGTGTACCTACAATCATCGTGGTAGCTACCGCACCACCCACTCCGACTACCAAGACGCCAAGACGCCCGGTAGCGGGTTTAATTTCTTGTTTCATTTCTATTCTATTAAAATTAAACTAAAATTGATGCAAAAATAAGATTAATTAATTACTAATACAGTCTTTATTTGTCATATAAACATTGCAATTAGCAGGATTTAACTTTTAAAAGGTCATGTGGAGACTTATTCTCAAGCCTGATCTGTCAATCCCGGGCGAATCACGATAAGTGAGCCTCCAGATATAGTCCAAACGTAACACCTTGAAAATGTTTTCAATACCGACACCCGCCTCCACATAAGGTGTTTTTCCCATTGTTTGTGTGTTCTCTATCGGAAAAGCGAACAAACCGTCGCTCAAAGCCGGATTGTTTTTATCGCTCAAATGTCCATATAATCCACGACAGGAAACTATTTCCCTCCATTTAAGTTTTTTCAACAACGGCACCCGGTTGAACAACCATCCGTTGAGGAAATAAGTAACATCCCACGAGAAATACTCATCGTTCATAAACTCCATCGCATTCATCAACGAGTAAGATTCCGGTTGGATGGTATAAGAAAGGTTGGCATTAGGCATGATAAGCAGCGGGAAAGGTACTTTATCCCACACTTTACCTGCTTTTAGTATAACGTCCGTATAGCCGAACGCGGAAAACCAGAAGCGTTTCTGAATACCGGCTTCGGTATGATTGTAGGTGTAATCGCTGCCCAACACTCCTTTTCCGGCAATGGTATGAGACAAGGTAAACACCGGTGCATCCAACGATACGGGAAAACGGTTCCATTGGGTCTGGAAGAATTTCTCGTTCGGAGCATAACGCAGTTTCAACTCTGCTGCACTGACAGAGAAATCTTTTACCGGGGTGTAGGTATCTCCTTCTTTCTTTAAAAAAGGAATCAGGTAGGAGGACTCATCTTGCCGTGTACGCGCTGTCAACTGGAAAGAAAAGCCGGAATAAAACTCATTGGTATAGGTCATCTCCGCCTGCCGGAAATAGCCGATACGGTCATCCTTCTCACGTTTCAAGGCCAGGAACACATTGTCTTTGCTTGTATACAGGTAATTTTGTCCGTACTGGTTCACATCTGATTCGTAACGCAATTTCAATGAATGGATAGGAAATTCATTGGCGTATTCTTTCTTCTTCTTGAAAGAATATTCCAGTTCCGCCAATCCTTTCACTCTTTCATCTTTAAACCCGTAAGCCACATATCCTTTGCCAAACAGGTGCGGATTGAGCCAGGCGGTAGTCATACCTCCGGCACGGATACGGGGGCCTTCCAATGTGTTACCGCTGATAGTGGCATTCATCGGGCCGATATAGAAAAGTGGTGCTTCTTTGGAGGTGGGAATATATCCCGTAAAGAGAATGGAAAGCACTTTCTCCGTCCAGTAATACACCGGATAACTGCGTAATTGTGTCATCAGGCGGTCTACCGAGTTTTCCTGCTGGGAGATGGCGGCTTGCGGACGATTCTCCGCCCAGAATGATTCGGGACGCGACAGGGCTTCCGTCTCTTCAATAATACGTTCGGGTTTGGTGAAGGCTTTGTCGGCTTCAGCAGTCGGCGTAAAGGTGTAGTTGCTGTAATCCGCTACCCGGCGGGCAAAAATACCGTCCTGTCCTTCGGTCAGTTTAAACTCAACAGTGATACTTTCATGATCGAGCAGGCGTGTGCCGTCTTCAGCGCGCTTAAATTCCTGTTCGAGCAACATGTAGTCTACAAAGTTCAGGTTTATCTTTTTGGGAAAGTTGAATACGGCACGTTTAACAAAGTAGGTAGAGTCGAGCGTCACATACAGGTGTCCGTTGAAACCGAAAGACTCGGAATTAAAAGGCGTGAAAGCGAGGTCTGCACAAAGCTCTCCGGCAATCTGCAACGTGTCCATCAGGTAATATTTATAAAAGCCTGTGCCGATACGGGACAAGGGACTGACAAACTTATTCGTAAACAGGGAAATGTTGTTTTCGTAGATATCGACGTCTTTGAAGACTTCATTGATGGCTGCCTGCATCCCTTGTTTAGAGAGAAACTCATCGACACCGGCCTGTTTGCGTCCTTTCACCCATTGCTTCTCGGAACGGGGAGATTTCCGGTAATAGTCTGTGGCAAGCAGTTCACGGGCTGATACCGTCAGAATCGGTTTACCGGTAACGGCAGAAGTATCTACATATTCTGTCAGGAAATCAAATTTACGATATAGCCATTTTTTCTGTTTCTCTTCATCGAAGTTATTCAACGCAAAGGTGGTCTTTTCATAACGTTCGCGTTGCCAGAAGTCTTTCTCGTAGGGAGAGTAGTTGTCACGGCTTTCAATCATGCGGCGGACAAATTCTACGGCGGGATTATCTTTCTTCCGGTAGTGCTCACGTTTGGGTTTGACTACCACTTCACCAAGCGCGTATTCGGTAGGCGCAAGTGCTACTTTATAGGATGCATTACGGGCAGGGCGAATGGTGCGGACATAGTCATTATATCCGATTACAGAGATTACAAGCACTGCTTCGGAGCGGTGGGTTTTGAAGTAAAAGCGTCCGTCGCTTCCGGTAGTAGTTCCTTCGGTCGTGTCTTTTAAGCGTACAGATGCATAAGGCAAAGGTTCTTTGGTCAGAGAATCAGTCACCACCCCTTGTACCACATACTGCGCACTGAGCGGAATACTGATAGCCAATAAAAGAAAGAGCGTCAATGTGCCTTTTTTCATTAATCTCATACCTTAAATCCTATTGAATTGAGCGGGGCAAAGGTAGGAGTGATTTCAAGACAAAAAAAGGTCTATT
The DNA here is from genome assembly GCF_020982715.1 of Bacteroides sp. 1_1_30. Classification (NCBI taxonomy): domain Bacteria; kingdom Pseudomonadati; phylum Bacteroidota; class Bacteroidia; order Bacteroidales; family Bacteroidaceae; genus Bacteroides; species Bacteroides sp. 1_1_30. The sequence continues at coordinate 21,190 of NZ_JAJKHN010000050.1, read as the reverse complement.
TGACGGAAGAAATGTTCTTATTTGACACAATTAGGGGAAAGTAATACGGAATCGGGTCAGTCCGTCGGCATAGGTTCGCAAAGAGAATGTGCACCCATGACGCATCAGTACTTCGCGAATAAAGATGAGTCCGATTCCCTGACCGTTCGGTTTGGTAGAGAAGAAAGGACTGAACAGTTTAGCTTCTGTTTCTTTGCTGATTCCCTGACCGTTATCTATCACTTCAACAGTAGCCGGAGCGAGGGTGCGGACTATTATTTCCCCATCGGCTTCAATGCTTTCCGCTGCATTTTTGATGATATTTACGAGTACTTGCTCAAACAAAGCGGCATCCAGCATCACATCTTTCAGACTTTCGTCTATTTCCATGCGGAGTGTGATGCGACGGTCATTACACATTCCTTCCATAAACCGCTTGCAGGTGAAAACCAAATCATTCAGATTAACAGAAGAAAGTGTCGGTTCGGGGATTTTCACCACATCGGCAAAACGAGTGATGAAACGACTCATCGAGAAACAACGGTCGGTACATACACGCATCACGTCGCAGATGTCTTCCATTCCTTCTTCGCAGGAAAGGGCTTGTTCTACCGTATCCAGTGTGGAAGTAATGCCGGCAGTCGTGTTGTTCACTTCGTGGGCAATCATGCGAATCACTTTCTCGTATGCTTTCTTTTCCGCTTTCATCACTTCGTCGGTGAGGGTTTCTACCAAGTAGAAGGGATGCTGAAATCCACGATCAATGAAAGAAGAATGAGTACACCGGTAGATATTCGAGTCGTTCAGACGGACGGTTACCTTCTCTCCTTTCGGGAGGTTGGCTAATTCCACCGCTAACGGAGAATCAATCTCTTTCATCTTCTTGCCTTGTACGTCTTCCAAACGAACACCCAGCATTTTCAGAGCCATCGGATTCAATTCCGAAAGGTCTTCATCAAGGGAAGTTATAATCACTCCCATCGGAGAAGCTTTAATCAGCAAATCAAGAAAATTATTCTGTTCACGCAGGCGGAGACGTTCATTCTTGAGTTGTTCCATCATGCGGTTGAAGATATTCACCACACGATCGGCCTCATATTGGCCTACAGGACTAAGACGACTACTGAAATCCTGCTCACGCAACAGTTCCATACCGCTTCCGATTGTATTCAACGGCTTCACAATCTTACGATAGAAAAAGGTCAGATAAATGAGGATGAAAAGTATCAGCCCCTCCCCTATGTAGAAAAAGATTGTATTCAGTTGACTGGAAAGGAACAGCAATACACTACCTAATGCCAGCAGCAGAAAGACTAGTATGTAAAAGAATCCTTTTATACGCACGTTATCTGTGGTTAACGGTTAATCTTAATATTATTAGGCACGTGCCTAAATTTATCACATTGTTATATTATATTTTTCGAGACGACGATAGAGTGCTGCACGGCTGATACCCAATGCCGTAGCTACCTGACTCAAATTTCCTTTGTAACGGTCCAACGCCTGAAGAATGGTCTGGCGTTCTATTTCATCCAAAGTCATACCGGCCAGAGCTGCGCCTTCGGTCACTCTTGCGTCATCGTGGCGAATATACTGCGCATCAAAATCGGAAGCATCAAGCAGCGGTTTACCACTTACCAGAATGGTACGTTCCACCAAGTTCTTCAATTCACGAATATTCCCCGGATAGGGCAATCGGCTCAAGAATTGCAGGGCATCGGCAGAGAACTCCGTACGGGGCAATCCGTTGGTTACCGCCTGACGGTCGGCAAAATGACGTGCCAGCAAAGGAATATCTTCACGACGTTCGCGCAGGGCCGGCAGTTTCACTGTTATCAGATTGATACGATAGAAGAGGTCTTCACGAAAAGTACGTTCGCCTACCATTTTGCGCAAATCGGCATTGGTGGCTGATACTACCCGGATATCCGTCTTGCGCGGACGGCTGTCGCCGAGCACTTCAAATGTCTGATCCTGCAATACACGCAGTAACTTCACCTGGCACGAAGGGTCGAGATCACCTATTTCATCCAGGAAAATCGTCCCTTTGTTTGCCATTTCAAAACGTCCGATACGGTCTGCGGAAGCATCGGTAAAAGCTCCTTTCTTGTGCCCGAACATTTCACTTTCGAACAAGCTTTGGGAGATACCTCCAAGATTCACTTTCACAAAGGGATGTTTGGCACGCTGACTGTTGATATGAATGGCCTCGGCTATCAATTCCTTACCTGTCCCGCTTTCCCCTGTAATGAGAACAGAGGCATTGGTCTTTGCTATGCGGGCAATCGTATTCAACACATCCATCAATCCCTGGCTACGCCCGATGATGTGGCTGCGGTCGAAAGAATCGCTCTGTTCCTGCGTTGGTTCCTGTGGAGTGCCCGAAAGTTGGAATGCCGTTTCGATGCGTTGCAACAAGGCAGCATTATTCCAGGGCTTCGTTATGAAATCAAAAGCTCCTGCCTGCATTCCTTGCACAGCAAGTTGGATACTTCCCCAAGCAGTCATCAATATCACCGGTGTTTCGGGACGGAATATTTTTACTTGTTTGAGTAGGGTCAAACCCTCCTCACCCGTTGTAGAAAGAGTGAAGTTCATATCCATCAGGATTAAATCCGGAGCTACGGAACGTACCACTTCCATAGCTTCCCGTGGACCGGGAACGGTCTGTACTTCATATCCTGCCCGCTTCAACATGAAGCTAAGCGAAGAACGCACTGCGCTGTCATCGTCAATTATCAGAATCATAGTTATATTTGAGTTTTGCCCAGTCAATTAACAACTTTGTCTCACACTCCAAAGGTACTAATAAATAGTTTGCTACCAAATGATTGATATATAAATCACGGAATGCACGCTTCAATAATACAAGTTACGTAATAAAGCTGTTTTCTTATTATTGTATTTAAGATTTTCCACTGCACTAAATAAAGATTTTCAGTACAGTAATTTATAATTGTTTATGCAGTCGAGTAATTATCCAGTTACAATGGGACAAAAGTCACCTTATAGAGTGATAAATATCATCTTATAAGATGACTATTGGCACTCTATAATATGACCACCTGTCTCCGAAAGGATTAAAACTCTTAAGATACGAAATTAATTCGTAAAAAGCAAGAACGGAATAGAAAATAATACTATTTACTGCAAGTTCCTCCATAAGATTCAAAAGCTTTTTCCTACCCTTTCTATTGCCGGATGATTTCATCAAAATCAGCTTCAAGTTCGGTATTGGTACGAAAATCCCATAGCGTCAGACTGCGAATCTGATAATAGTAATACCAATAATAATAGAGTTCGGAAATATGTTTCTGTCTTGCCTCATCTTTAGAGTTCTGCGCATCATTCAGGTCTAAGGTATTAATTTTGCCTATCAGGAAAGTTTCAATACTGGTCTTATAACGTTGCTGTGCAATTGCATCGGCTTCCTTCGCTATGTCCAACTGCTGTGCCTGATTATTGAAATGCTCCACCAACAGAAAAATGTCCTGATTGAAGTTGATCTGTTCCTGACGAATTTTTGAAAGCACTACATCCCGGTTGCTCTTGGCTACCCGGACTTTCCCACGGCGTTTTCCCCAATCGAGAATCGGAATCTTAACGCCTACCTGAACAATCTGATTATCCTGCAGGTTCCTGTAAACGGCCGGAAAATTCCGGTTCTCACCCGTATATCCTACGCTTGCAAACAAATCGACACTACGCAAATTTCCGCGTGCGGTAGCTACCTCATAGTCGGCTTCCAACTGGCGGCGACGGATATTCTGTGCAAAAGAATTACGTTCCAATGCTTTATTTAACACCTGATTGTACTCCATCCTCGGGCCATCCACAGCTTCGGGAAGAACCGGGTTTAGTACTTCATCCTCTCCTACTCCCAAAAAGGCACGGAGCTGGAACATCTTGGCATTGAGATCACTCTCTGCTTCCGTCAATGCTGCTTTCGCATTCAAAGCGGAGAGTTTCAACTGCAAGAGTTCATTCTCGGAAATCTGCCCCATTTTGCGTTTGGCAAGGGCTACTTCATAAAGGTGGTCGGCATTTGTCTGGTTCTGTTTCGCCGTGCCAAGATTTTCTTTTGCCAACAAAAGATTAAAGTAATAAGTGATGGCACGCATCGTCACTTCTTCGGTAGCAGTGATAAAAGCTGCTTTCGCTTCGGCATAACGAACCGGTTCGATGCGTCTGTTCCACTTTATATTATTGACTCCAAAGATGGGTTGTGTAAGTTGTAATGTGACAGGAACCGACATAAAATGCCGGTCTCCTCCGGCTCCCAATTGCTTGATATAGTCGAGAGAGGAAGTCAGCGAGAGTTTACCACCGGTAAGCCAGATGTTTTGATCGATAGAAAGATCACCGGTAAGCCCCAATGTGTTATTACGGACGAAACCGTAAGAACCGTCCGAATTTTGATAGGAACTATACGATTTGTTATAATTGGGCAGGGTTCCGGTCAAGTTGACTTCCGGCAGAAGATCAGCACGAAAGGTACGAAATTCCCAATAGGCCGTTTTCAATTCATTCAAGGCAACAGCAGCGTCAACAGATTGAATACGCGCCATAGCAATAGCTTCATTCAAGGTTATTTCCCTTTCCTTCTGTGCCGACAATGCCAACGGCAGGCAAACGGCAGCAAGAGCAAACAATATACTTTTCTTTTTCATTATACACAGTATTTTCCACTATGAGAGAATCAAACGATGTGCCAAAAAAGTAAAGTTTTTATTATCAACAGATTAGAAAATAAGAAAAGTGTCCATTTTCGGACACTATGCCCAAAAGTGAACGTTCGATTATTCGCAGTAGTTAGGAAGGCGCACAGTGAAACGAGTGCCTTTACCTACTTCGGAGGTGACGGAGATGGTACCATTCAGACGTTCGATGATGGTCTGACAAATACTTAATCCCAAACCTGCTCCTTGGGTGAAATTATCGACTTTATAGAATCGTTCGAATATATGACGGATACCTTCTTCAGAAATACCGACTCCGGTATCCTCCACAAAGATGCGGGTGTAGCCGGGAACCTCATCATCTTCATAGCCGAAAGTAATGAAACCGCTGCTCGTAAATTTAGCAGCGTTATTTATCAGATTATTCACGACTTGCTGCAAGCGTACATTATCTGTCGTGAGATATTTCTTATCACTTTCGGGCATACGCAACACCAGTTCTACTCCCGGTGGCATATTCAAGCGTTGAGAATCATGGACGGTCTTTAATAACAGCGGCAGGTTATGCTCGGCGAACATAAATTCCATGGTTCCCGATTCGATACGTGACAAATCAAGAATATCATTAATCAAAGCCAGTAACAGGCCGCAATTCTTATTAATGGTTCCGATAAACTGGGCAATCTCTTCGCTTGTAAAACCACTCGTATCGCTTAGCAAATCGGAGAAACCTACAATCGCATTCAACGGAGTCCGAATCTCGTGACTCATGTTGGCAAGGAACGCCGATTTCAGTTTGTCAGCCTGGAGGGCTTTATCACGAGCCTCTCTCATCTCCTGCTCGGCAGTCTTATATCGCTGGATACTCTGGCAAACACCTAATATATTGTACAATGAATCTTGTGTCAATCCCGTGATTACGGAAGAACGATATTCCCACCATTCATACTCTCCGTTGACATTCCGCTGACGGAAATTCAGACGGGTATTAGAATCTTCTCCTGTCAATGCTCTATTAAATAACGGACTTATTTCCTTCAAATCATCAGGATAGATAGTGCGATCCATTTCATCACGGGAGATGGTAGTAACCGATTCATCGTATCCAAGACGTTTCAAGAAACCTTGCGGGAAAATGAAACAGTTGGTTTCCATATCAAACTGCCACGGATAGATGGAGCTTTCGTCTACTGCCATATCAAAGAAACGCTTCTGCATTTCTTCATTCGAAATATTCCGTGCGGAAAGTGCCATACCGGTAATCGTATCCTTTGAACGGATCGGGACTATTTCCCCCGACACCGGGAAGTATTTATCACTATGCACTTCTTTCATGAAAGCTCCCTGGGGTATCTTCACACTTTCTCCTTTAGCAGCTACCTGCTTCAGCATAGAATGAAGAATATCCTGACCGTTATAATATATCTTGAAGATGCTGCCTGCCATCATTCCTTCATAAAAACGGCCCCCTGAATCATACGGCAAATGCAGCATTTGTAATAAGGAGCGGTTTGTGAAATGAATGTGCAAATCGGTATCATACGTTATCACACCATCACGGATGGAATGAAATACATTATCAAACTCATTACGCTGTTCCACAAGTTTATTCTGCACGAGCAGACGGGTCTGTGCCTGAATCCGTCGTTTGGACTCACGCCGGTTGGCACGCATCAACCACACGATAGAAGCTATCAGCAACGCCAGGATAGACGGATAGAGCAGTATAAAAAGGTATTTATATTTTTCCCAATACGGTTCGTTGACGATGGTTCCGCTAGAGGATACTTTATCAGGGTCAATATGAAAATAATCCAACTGTTTATAGTCATAGATGAATCCCTGCGTGATTTCTGTCACTCCTATTTCTTGGGGAGATGTACCTTTTAAGACTAAAGCAGCCCTTTGAGCTGCCGATAATGCTGAAGCATAACTATCGGAATCGTATGCACAGAATACGCCATTAGTTAACCCCACATTCTGACTCGAAAATACGGGAGCTTTTGAGTTTTTGCCAACGAATGAAAGGAAAGGCGACCATTTAGGAGCAACCACCAGACGTTCGTAGCTGTTACGAGGGTAACAAATAGCAGCAATGATGTGACTCGTTGTATGATTTTGGGTATTATAGACTTTCATTCTATAATCCGGATTGTCTTTTTGAAAGATTTTCCACTCTTCTTCAAAATCTTCAAGGCCTTTGTTACTCAAAAAGCTGTTATCTATCACACATACCACTTCTTTCCGCTGGGGAAATATCTTTTGCGCCTGACGCAATATGACATCAAAATCCGGATTGGCAGTGAACCCGCAAACATTGGGATGAGTAGCAATCAGCTCCATATCAGGATACTTAATGCCGAAAAACACGACCGGTATCTGCAAAGGCAACGAATCTCCACAGGCAAAAAGAGTATAGAAAGCTTCATCACTTGCTGTTATAATCAAATCGGTCTGCCTGTCACGAGCACGCTGACAAAAACGACGCATAATTACTTTCTCGGAGTTGAATGCCCAAAAATCGGCATCAAGATACTCCGTTGTTATATTCACCTTCAGGCCACTTTCTTTAAATCCTTTGACCAACCCCTGATTAAGGTCGCTATGCCAAGGAGTCTGTGAGGTGTATGACTGTATAAACAGGATATTGTATGTACGTTCCGCTGCTGCCGCCTGAATAAGAACAGCAAAAAACAGAACGATAAGCAAACAATAGTAGCGTCGATTCATATAATTAAAGCCTGCGGTGTTTTCAATATTATGCCGACAAAGATACGTTAATTATATTGAAAACAAACAGATAGCCCAAGTTTTTTATTCTTCGCGCAACGCCTCGGCAGGGTGTATGCGAATTACCTGACGAGCAGGAAACCAAATGCCAACGAGAATCATTAAAGACATCAGGAAATAGGTTATGACAAATGTAATAAGAAAACGCACTACTCCCCACTCCATATACCCTTCAGTCAACTCCAGATGGCCGATATTATAACAGATGACGGCGGCAGGCAAAGCAGCCAGAGTCAACAATAGCAATCCTTCTTTATTTAAACGTTGCCAAAGCTGCATCCGGCTGGCCCCGACTGCTATACGAAGCGCAGACTCGGCACGACGGTGCTGCGTACGGAACCAGAAGGTGCCGACAATACCCAACAGGATATTAAGCAATAAGAAGCCCATCATCCAGAAACGTACCTGTACCTGATTATAACTTCCTTGCTGGAAGTCATTCCGCAGATCTTCATAATCATGCACTTTCAGGATGAATAAGTTACCGACACTCAACTGGTTGGCGGACAATTTCATCAAATGTTCCGCAAAGTCTCTGGAAGTCCCCGGTTTCACCCGCAGACAAACTTCTACACTCGAAGGATAAAGTTCATCGTCAAGTTCGACCATTATCTTTTCAGGAAATTCAATGGCTACATACCGATCACTGTAGTTAGGCCAAAAGTCATTGTAACGCACCTTCTTCGAAACTCCCCCTATCTTGTACACTTTCGTAGAATCATCCACATCGACCATTTCTTTACCCAACAGCGTACGATCGCCTTTATAATCTTTGGGCCAGAAATTTTCACCAACAACGACATTGCCATTCTTTAAAGCTTGCACCAACGGCTGATAACCACGCCCATCAGCACTTTGATAACGGAAGACCTGAAAAAAGTCAGGGGTTACCGAACGTCGTAGCGGATTACTAACCAATGTATCGATACGTAACATACTACCGGAATTACTCCCGATATAGGGACGCGCATTATTGGATATTGAAACGGCCTCCACTTCCGGCAATCTCCGGAGACGATTGGTCAACTCGATAATATCTTGTCCTAAAGATGTACTCTTTTGCTCTTTCGAAAGATAAGAATTACTCTTGTCGTTTTTCAGGCTTAGCTCCAAATAATACGTATCGGTAATATCAAATCCTACCGGTTCGTAATAAGTACGCGCTGTCACATACGTCCAGTCGACCACATACCACAGGACCACAAAAACAATTAATAGTTCTGACCACAACCATCCGTTTGACCGGCGCTCGTTCCATATTTGTTTTAATAGTTGCATTTTCTTTAGAATTTAGATGAGTTGAAGAATTATCTTTCGTTGATGGCATCCACAATATTGGTGCGAGTTACTCTCCATGCCGGAATGGCGGCACTTAATAAATTGAGTAGGAAGCAAGCCAGAAATGCCAGCAGGAATACGGTAGGATCGAACAGTAAGTCGACACACATGGTCCGCAAATCTTCCACCCCATTGGATACAAAGTCTACGGAGAAAAGCATTCCTCCCAAAAGGAAAGCGGCGACATAACTTAATACCAGTCCGAGAATTCCTCCGAACAGGGAATAAAGCATATTTTCGGATAGTACCTGCATCATAAGCTCCCGTCTGGGGGCACCAAAGGCTTTTCGCACTCCTATTTCGGAGATACGCTTACGCATGCGTGACAAAGTAAGTCCGGATAAGTTGACGGCAGGAACAATCAATAAGACAAGTAATGTCAGTATGTATTGCCGTACTGCTTCTTTCACAGCAGGAGGATTGTTGGCGGAATAGCGTTGCGCGGCTACGAAATAAGTATCAGGCTGTCCGCGATAGAGTAAATCGAAATTGGGATGCCCTGCCATAAAGATAGCCCGCAAGCGGTCTGCCTCCTGACGAATAGCCGGAAAATCGTCTCTCGATTTAGCCAGTATATAGACGGCAGTCATACCCATGATATTGTCATCGCCCCAAGTGGCTGTGAAGGCACTTGTTGAACTCAAAGGAATCCAAACTTGCGCATAGGCGTATTTCGCCAGTTTAGAGACCGGACGTACCACTCCGCAAACAATATAAGCCGAATGATTCAGAAGGAATGTTTTTCCAACCACTTCTGACGTTCCGAACAAATGGCGAGCCATATCTTCGGAAATCACAGCTTTTGCTGCTCCGGCATCAAAATCGGCATTATCATACGGTTTACCGGATAGAAACTCAAATTCAAATATTTTCCAGAAAGCATCGTCTGTTTGCAACACACTACAACTTTCCATCTCACCTGCCGGTTTAGCAGCCAGCATTGTTTCCTTCCAGATATTGGTAATAGAAACAACTTCGGGAGTTGTCATTGCTTTGAAACAAGCCTTTGCCGTATTGTATCCGATAGGGCCATTGCTTTGCCAATTCACGTTGGACTTACTTTGAAGTCCGGCAAACCGGAAAATAAGCATCCGGTCACGATGGGTTTCCGGTGCAAAGGGAGCAATAGTCGCACGTAAAGTAATCACAATTACCATTATCATAGCAATAGCCAAAGCTGTACCAATAATGGAAATAGATGAAAGCAGTTTATTTTCTCCCAACAGATGGAATGCTTGTTTAAAATAGAGTTTTATCATGATCGTTACCAGTATAGAGTTCAGTATATTTCTTACTCGTCTTTTTTATTCTTCTTCGATTAGGTTCCACAGAAGTTCGTCAAAGAACGTTCCATATTAGAAATTCCATCCCTTCTTTGTTATATCCTTACATTTCAGGTTTTTGTAATTGATTTTACCAACACCATCCTTTTTAAAGAATGCAGTATCAGTCTTACCCGATAAAGTGATATTACCTACTCCATCCACTTTAGCCTTGATAAGGCCACAGTCAACATTCATTTTCATATTGCCTACTCCGTCGACATCGAGTTTCAGTTCATCGCAATGAAGATTTTTCACGTTGCAATTTCCCACTCCATCAAGTTCGAAAGCTATATTTTTAAGATTCAATTTTTCCTTTGCATCAAAGTTCCCTACCCCGTCGATTTTCACTTTACTCAAATCGGGAGCAGTGATGTAAAAAATCAGATTCTTGACATTCTTTACGTTCTTCTCTTTATAATCGATAACCAGTGTGCCGTTCTTCACCGTTACCCGGGTTTTCTCTACAAATTCAGAAGGCCCTCCCAAACGGCAGGTACATTCTGCCGATTGAGCGAAAATAATATTTCCGACAGATTGCAGGTTGATGGCAAAGAAGTCGCCTACATTATAATCTTTACTCACATTTTGTGCCGATAGCGAACAAAAAGCAACACTTAACAGGACAGCTATCGCAACGATAAAAATATTCTTTGTCATGGTGGTTTTTAATTTAGAGAGATATTAATCTATTTTCTATTTAGTTTTATGTATAAAACGCAGGTTCTACTGCACCTGACGTCCGTCAAAGAAACGGATGGTACGCGAAGTCTGCTTCGCCTGTTCTTCATTATGGGTAACCATGACGATGGTGCGTCCGTCTTCTTTATTCAGTCGGTGAAGCAGTTCCATTACTTCGGCTCCCATCCTTGAATCCAAGTTACCTGTCGGCTCATCGGCAAGGATTATTTCAGGATTACCGATAATAGCACGGGCAATAGCTACACGTTGGCACTGACCACCGGAAAGTTGTGTAGGAAAATGTCTCATACGATGGCTTAACCCTACTTTTTCCAATACCTCTTGTGCCAACCTCTTTCGCTCACTACTGCCAACACGGCGATAAAGTAAAGGCAACTCCACATTATCCGTCACATTTAACGAATTAATCAAATGGAAAGACTGAAACACAAAACCAAGCGTTTTATTACGGAAAATTGCCAATTCTTTGTCCTTCATTCCTTCGGTACGTATTCCATTGATTTCCACTATTCCCATGGTAGGTGCGTCAAGTAACCCCATTATATTCAACAATGTAGATTTTCCGCACCCGGAAGGTCCCATTATACTTAGGAATTCTCCACGTTCTACCGTCAGATTCACATTTTCCAACGCTACCGTTTCAATCTCATCAGTACGGTAAATTTTGGAAAGAGAGTTCAATGTTATCATAATTTCTAGTGTTTAATTTATTTAATCTTCAGCTTATTCTTGTTCTTATATGCACTCATATCGCTTACCACTACCCTGTCACCCGGTTGCAATCCACTCAAAACTTCTACATATTCAAAGTTTGAATCGCCCAACTGTATCTTACGTTTGACCAGTTCATTGTCAGAGTTGCAGACAAACAATTCGTATTCACCACGCCCCACATAGAAAGAGCCATTGGCAACACGCATCACATCTTCCTTCACAGCATTCATCACATAAACATCTGTTTTTAATCCGGAGCGCAGACGGCGGTGATTATCTTCCTTCAACTGAACCGTGAATGATATGACGCCATTCTTGGATAATGGTGTTACACTGCTGACCGTTCCTTCCAGTTTATCGCTTCCTATCTTAACAATTGCTTTTCCTCCAGCTGCCACACGGTCGCCATACGTATCAGCAATCTCACCTTCCACCTTAAAATGACTTAAATCGGAAATGATAGCGACTTGTCCGCCTTCGGAAATCTGCGCACCAATCTGGTTATTAATATAGGTAAGAATAGCTCTGCGCGGAGAACGGATTTGCGCATCATCCAAAGTACGTTTCTTTTCGGAGAGACTCTTACGGAAGATATTAAAATCAAGTTCCTGTACTTTCAGTTCGGCAGCAGCCACCTCCTTCTCATTTTTATATTGTTGCCGGAGTTGTTCGTATTCTAACTGGGCAACATTATAGCTCAATTCAGCCTGGCGCACTTTATCCGTTGTTCCCGCACCGAGACTGTCCAGATAGTGTTCATTTCTCAACTCCACCTTCATCCGGCTTAATTTCATAGCCGAAACTTTAATCTGCATCGCCATATCGGAAAGCTTCGTCTGATTATTGACACGAAGCTGATCGAGCTTATACCGACGCATCTGCTCTTCGTCCAGCAACTTTTTATATTCGGTTTCCGTACTCTGAAGATCTAGTTTCAGAATCGGAGTACCTACATCTACGCTATCTCCTCCTTTTTTATAAACTTCAAGAATACGACTGTTGATTGGAGAATTGATTATTTCTTCAAATGCAGGAACCACCTTGCCGGAAGCACTGACACTTACCTCAATAACTCCTGTATCGACTGTGGAAAAGACAAGATCTTTTGCCTCCACTCCTGCCCTTAGTACAGATATAAGTACACCAATGACAACAATACTTGCCACCCCGATGGATGAATAACGAATGATCTTCTTGTTACGTTCTTTCTGACGTATTTCTTTAGGAATTTCTCTGTCCATATCTGATCGTTTACGATTTTATCATGTATCAATTTAGCATTTCATATACCAAATCTATGCCAAAATCATAAGTAATTGATAAATAGAATGTAACAAAAAACAAAGGGTGTCCGATATCGGACACCCTGTACGAATTTACTGTTCAGAATATGAATCTATCCACCTGTCGGCGGAAGGTCAGTATACCTGGATAATGCCGGATTGTCAACTACGGTATAATGACTTCTCATTGACTATTTTTTCTCTTGTTCGGAAGCTTGCTGAATCTCCTGCGGAGAGTGTTGCTTCGGTTCCTGTATCAGTTCTTTTCCCCAATGATTAGTCTCCTCCAGCTTTTCACGATCACGAATCTCTTTTGCTTTACGGGCATAGACAATCATACGCATAGACTGATCGTAAGTGAAATAATTCCATACCCAATTCAAGAGTACAATAACCTTATTGCGTACCCCAAGAATAGAACGCAGATGAACAACCAGCCACATCACCCAGGCAAACCATCCCTGCATCTTTACTTTACTAAACTCTGCTACGGCACGATTGCGCCCGACGGTCGCCATCGAACCTAAATTGCGGTAATGGAAAGGTTTCATTTCCTGTCCCTTCTCCATACGAATTAGATTCTTTGCCAATAGTTCTCCTTGCTGGATCGCCACTTGTGCCAGTTGAGGATGCCCGTTCGGGTAATTTTCATCAGCCAACTGAATACATTGGTCGCCAATAGCAAACACATTATTCATCCCCTCTACACGGTTGAATGAATCGACTTTAATACGTCCTCCACGCCCAATCAGAGAGGCATCCAGATTGCCGATAGTCACACCGGTGACACCACTCACCCAGATAAAAGTACGCGTGGCTATCTCGGTACCATCTTCGAGTACTACTTTATGGTCACGATAATCCACAACACGTTTATTCAACAAGATATTTACTCCCATTTCACGGAGAAACTGTTCAGCATGTGCAGATGATTCTTCCGACATTCCGGCAAGCAATCGCGGCCCGGCTTCAATCAAATAGATGTGCATCAGACTGCTGGACATATCAGGATAATCATTCGGCAAGACAAATTTCTTCATCTCGGAAAGTATTCCGGCTACTTCTATCCCGGTAGCTCCACCTCCCACAATTACAATATTCAATAACTCTTGTTGTTCCTGCTTCGTTGAACAGGTCAGCGCTCGTTCCAGATTAGCCAGAAGAGCGTTTCGCAATCCCATCGCTTCTGACACATTTTTCATCGGCATGGCTTCCTCTTCGATATGTTTATTACCGAAATAGTTGGTTGTAGTACCTGCTGCTAACACCAGATAGTCATATTCTGCTTTTCCGATGGAAGTCTGTATCATATTCTTTTCCGGGAAAATGGCACGTACTTCCGCCATACGGAAAAAGAAATCTTTCCGATGCTGGAATATTTTACGGAAGGGGAAGGATATGGAAGTTGGCTCCATACCAGCCGAAGCCACCTGATAAATCAAAGGAGGAAACTGATGATAGTTGTTTTTATCTATCAATACGACTTGAAAGCCTGACTTTTTCAGCTTGTTAGCCAGTTTCAAGCCACCGAAACCACCGCCTACTATGACGACACGTTTCTTATTACTTTTTGCAATGTTTAGACTCATATTCTAATCATGTTTTATCAAGATAATAACACATGAATGAGTCATTAAGTTTCCGAAATTCGAAACTTTTGAGAGAAGTCTCTACCGCAGACGCAATCTATCTCCGATTTCCGGAACATACTCACCATCCTTACGATTCATCTTATACAGATTTTTGAGGCGGATACCATATTTTTGAGAGATGCCATGCATGGAATCTCCATCTTTCACAACATATACAGTATAAGGTTTGGAAGCCTTTTTCTTCTTGCTCTTCAGGTAGATGATATCTCCTTCCATCAAGGTATAATCACGCTGCAAGTCGTTGTACTTCACAAGTTTCCTCCAACTAATATCGAATTCCTTGCCTAAATCTTTAAAGGTATCACCGTTGCGGGCTACCACATAAGCGATATCATTAGCGATATACACCTGATGCGGGCTCATCAACCAAGGATTCTTTTTCAGCTTCCGTTCCGAATATACACCCTTACGGTCGTATTTATACAAGTCATAATCTTCGATAATCGTAATCAGACGGTTAGCATAAGAAGGATCGGTAGCATAGCCTGCTTTTTTCAGTCCACGCGCCCAGCCTTTATAATCGGTGATATCCAGTTTGAAAAGAAAAGCGTAACGGGCACCTCTTCTAAGGAAGTCGGAATGATCTTCGTAAGAGTCACGCGGATGCTTATAAGCACGGAAACATTCGTTGCGCGCATCATCATCATGACGAACCGTACGTCCCCGCCAACTGCCACCACACTTAATACCAAAGTGGTTATTACTCTTTCGTGCCAACTGGCTATATCCGGCACCGCTTTCCAGCAATCCTTGCGCCAACGTGATACTCGCCGGAATCTTATGAAGCTTCATCTGTTCAACAGCCAAATCACTATACTTATTTATATACTCGACGTAACGGGCATTCCGTTTCTGTGCCTGCACTCCTACGGCAAAGAAAAAAACAACGGTTAAAAAGATAAGTCTATGCAGTTTATTCTCCATTTTTATTCAGATGTGAATTAGATGGCACAAAAATCTGAAAAATAATTGGGATTATCAATCTCTTTCCTAACTTTGTAACATTAATTGTAGAAACCAATACCCTGACGTATATGAAAGACCTCACAATTACCGCTATTATTAAAGTATATCAATATGATGAGTTGAATGAGGGCGATCGGTCACTTATAAAGACTGCCATGGAGGCAACAGCTCGTAGTTATTCTCCGTACTCCCATTTCTCCGTAGGTGCCGCTGCGCTATTGGGCAACGGGACAGTAGTGACAGGAACCAATCAGGAAAATGCGGCCTATCCGTCGGGGCTTTGTGCAGAACGTACTACCCTATTCTATGCCAACTCCCAATATCCCGACCAATCGGTTGTCACTCTTGCCATTGCGGCACGAACGGAAAAGGACTTCATCGACCATCCGATTCCTCCCTGCGGTGCTTGCCGGCAAGTGATTCTGGAAACGGAAAAGCGTTACAAACAACCCATCCGCATCCTATTATATGGCAAAGAATGTATCTACGAAGTAAAAAGTATAGGCGATCTACTGCCGTTATCATTTGACGCATCAGCAATGGAGGATTAATTATGTTACAACAATATCACACGAAACTAAAAGGAACACTCGCACTTACAGACTCTTATCTGACAGAAAAAACACTGCAAAAAGAAAAAGGGCTTTATAAATTTATATGGGTACGCAACGGAAGCATCACGGTAGAAATCGACCATCAGGAAATGACGCTTACCCAAGATGAAGTGATTTCACTCACTCATCTGCAACACCTCGAATTTAAATCGATTGATGGTGAATACCTGACTTTATTGTTCAACAGCAATTTCTATTGTATCTATGGCAACGACCATGAAGTGTCATGCAGCGGCTTCCTGTTCAACGGTTCATCTCACCTGATCCGTTTCACACTGAACGAAAAAGAACGTAAAGAACTCGACACTATTACCGAAGCACTGGAAAATGAGTTCACCGTTTCCGACAGCCTGCAGGAAGAGATGCTGCGCATCCTGCTGAAACGTTTCATTATCCAATGTACCCGGATTGCACGTCATCGCATGAATATCACCCGTGAAAAAGAATCCGGATTCGAGATTGTCCGCCAATACTATAACTTGGTCGACGAGCATTACCGGACGAAGAAACAGGTGCAGGACTATGCCGATATGTTGCATAAATCTCCCAAAACACTATCGAACATCTTTTCTACCTGCAAACTGCCTTCGCCGCTTCGGGTTATCCACGAACGGGTGGAAGCGGAAGCTAAACGTCTCCTGCTTTACAGCAACAAAAGCGCCAAAGAGATTGCCGATATTCTGGGATTTGAAGACCAGGCTTCTTTCAGCCGTTTCTTCAAAAATATGACCGGACAGAGCGCCGTGCAATTCAGAAACACACAGGAAGGGAAAAATTGACAAGGCATACGGAAGTATTGCCATTTTGGGGGTAGTGGAAATGGACGACCTTTGCGACATAAGATAAATCCATTAAAACCCCAACAAAATGAAAGAGAAATTGATCGTTTTACTGACCTTCACTTCAAGTCTGAAAAGTTTTGGTATGAAATTTATCCGCATTGCCATCCTGGTAGTATTTGTATGGATAGGCGGATTGAAGTATTTCCATTATGAAGCCGACGGGATTGTTCCGTTTGTTGCCAACAGTCCTTTTATGAGTTTCTTCTATGCTAAAGGTGCACCCGAATACAAAGAACATAAAAATGCGGAAGGTGCTTTTGTCCCGGAAAATCGTGCATGGCACGAAGCAAACCGCACTTATACTTTCTCTTACGGAC
This sequence comes from Bacteroides sp. 1_1_30, assembly GCF_020982715.1. NCBI lineage: Bacteria > Pseudomonadati > Bacteroidota > Bacteroidia > Bacteroidales > Bacteroidaceae > Bacteroides > Bacteroides sp. 1_1_30. Next base: position 3,992 of record NZ_JAJKHN010000050.1, on the reverse strand, counting down.
TGGGAGCTCTTATTATGGGTATCGGCATACTGGTATTCTTGGGAATCTTTTTCCCAAAAGTGGGATTGGCAGGCGACACCCTCGCCATTATCATGACGCTCGGCACACTTTCTTTTCTTGTCACCACCCCGGAAGTCTGGGTTCCCGACTTGGGAAGCGGAGAATTCGGTTTCCCATTACTATCCGGTGCAGGGCGGTTGGTGATTAAAGACATCGTGATCCTAGCCAGTGCCGTAGTGTTATTATCCGACTCGTCACAACGCGTACTCAAAACACTTAAAAAAGACTAAGACAACCACTAAAGAGGATTCTGACTTCTTGCCATTGCGGAACAAATCGTATTTTCAGACTGTTATATAGTCTCATACAAATCGTTAATACAAGAAGTTATGAAACAATATGATGCAATTATTATAGGATTCGGCAAGGCAGGGAAAACCCTGGCTGCCGAACTTTCCAACCGCGGATGGCAAGTGGCCATCGTAGAACGTTCCAACATGATGTATGGAGGAAGCTGTCCGAATGTAGCCTGTATCCCAACAAAGACGCTGGTGCATGAAGCCGAGGTTTCCGCTTTGCTTTACCACGATGATTTTCCGAAGCAGGCGAATATGTACAAACAGGCCATCGGCCGAAAGAACCGCCTCACTTCCTTTCTTAGGAATGATAATTACGAAAGACTAAGTAAACGTCCTAATGTGACTATCTATACCGGAACGGGGTCTTTCATATCCGCCGATACCATAAAAGTGGAACTTCCCGAAGGAGAAATCGAACTGAAAGGAAAAGAGATATTTATCAACACGGGATCTACTCCCATTATCCCTGCAATAGATGGTATTCAGCAAAGTCAGCACGTATATACCAGTAGTGCGCTTTTGGACTTAAGCGTACTTCCTCATCACCTGATTATCATAGGTGGAGGATATATCGGACTGGAGTTCGCTTCTATGTATGCCGGTTTCGGCAGTAAAGTGACGATACTCGAAGGAGGAAACAAATTTATGCCTCGTGAAGATCGGGATATTGCAAACAGCGTCAAAGAAGTGATGGAGAAGAAAGGTATTGAAATCCATCTGAACGCTCGTGCGCAGTCTATCCATGACACGAATGACGGAGTGACACTAACTTACTCGGACGTATCCGACGGTACTCCTTATTATGTAGATGGAGATGCCATTCTTATCGCAACGGGACGTAAACCGATGATTGAAGGATTGAACCTGCAAGCAGCGGGTGTAGGAGTTGATGCCCACGGAGCTATCATCGTAAACGATCAGTTACGCACTACTGTTCCTCATATATGGGCAATGGGAGATGTGAAAGGCGGATCGCAATTTACATATCTCTCGCTGGATGATTTCCGGATTATCCGCGATCAGCTCTTCGGCGACAAGAAACGTGATATCGGAGACCGTGATCCTGTGCAATATGCAGTGTTTATTGATCCGCCATTGTCACATATCGGAATCAGTGAAGAAGAAGCTCTGAAAAGAGGATATTCATTTAAGGTTTCCCGGTTGCCGGCTTCCTCCATCGTCCGTACCCGTACATTGAGACAGACTGATGGTATGCTAAAAGCTATCATCAATAATCATAACGGGAAGATTATGGGCTGTACTCTATTCTGCGCCGATGCTTCAGAAATCATCAATATCGTAGCTATGGCGATAAAGACAGGCCAGACGTCTACATTCTTGCGCGATTTTATCTTCACGCATCCCAGTATGAGTGAGGGATTAAATCAACTGTTTGATGTATAAGAATAAGAAAGAGTATAACTCACTTCTAAAACAGAGCCTCTGAATAGGGTAAACAGAGGCTCTATTTGGAGTAATCGGAGGCTCTGAATGAGGTAAACGGAGCCTCTAAATAAATGAAGTTCATTCTTTTTCAGTCTTAATAGAGTGAAATCTAATAGAAAGTGTTATCTTTGCAGCCAAGTTAAACTATATACCTACCACAATGAGAATTACTAAGTAAGACAACACTTCTAAGTAAACATCACTTTTCTTATATGCTTTTTCTATTTTGTTAAGCATCACGAAATCCGTGTTGTTTAGCCAGTATTGTGTTTGTCGTTCCCCCTATCCTGTGTTTTTTTTCACTCTATTTTCAACCTCAAACCCAATAGATCATCATGTCTATCAGTATCCAACAAATCAGCTATATCCATCCGGATAAAGAAGTATTATTCAGTGACCTCAATTTCGCCATCAGTAAAGGGCAGAAATTGGGATTAGTCGGTAACAATGGTTGTGGCAAATCTACTTTGCTACAAATTATTGCCGGACAGTTATCACCCTCTTCCGGTGTCATTGTCCGCCTGGACGACCTATATTATATCCCGCAACATTTCGGGCAATATGATTCACTGACCATTGCACAAGCTCTTCAAATAGAGCGTAAACAGCAAGCTCTGCACGCTATCCTGGCAGGAGATGTCTCAAACGAGAATTTCACCATTCTAAATGATGACTGGAATATCGAAGAACGTTCCATCGCCGCTCTCGATTTATGGGGATTAGGACAGTTTACGCTATCCTACCCGATGAATCTGCTTAGTGGCGGCGAAAAGACCCGCGTATTCCTGGCAGGTATGGACATTCATCATCCATCTGTCATACTTATGGATGAACCGACCAATCATCTCGACTCTTCCGGCAGACAACGTTTATATGACTGGGTAGAGAAATATCGTTCCACCCTGTTGGTGGTAAGTCATGACCGTACTCTGCTCAATCTTCTCCCCGAGATTTGCGAACTAGAGAAGCATCAAATCAATTATTATGGCGGAAATTACGAATTCTACAAAGAACAAAAAACGCTGATGCAGGAAGCATTGCAACAACGTATTGAAGAAAAAGAAAAGGCACTACGTATTGCCCGTAAAGTGGCTCGCGAAACGGCCGAACGCAGGGACAAACAGAATGTACGCGGCGAAAAGAGTAATATAAAAAAAGGAGTTCCACGCATTGTATTGAACGCACTCCAAGGGAAATCCGAGAAGAGCACTAGTAAACTGACTGGTGTCCATCAGGAGAAAGCCGAGAAGTTAACAAATGAACGTAACCAGCTTCGAGGTTCGCTCTCTCCGACTGCGGCATTAAAAACCGATTTCAACAGTTCCTCGCTTCATACCGGGAAGATATTAGTGACAGCAAAAGAGATTAACTTCAGTTATCATTCCAATTCGATTAACAATGATATTCTGACGAATGATGAAATAAATTCGTCTGACACAGGTTATCATCCCAATCCGAATAGCAATGATATTCAGGAAAATAGTATCTCAAAACAACAGCTTTGGCAAGCTCCTGTCAGCTTTCAGCTAAAGAGCGGAGACCGCCTCCGTATAGAAGGAGCCAACGGTAGCGGGAAAACAACTCTATTGAAATTAATCACCGGCCAACTTCAACCACAGGAAGGAACCCTGACACGGACGGACTTTAGCTATGTCTATTTGAATCAAGAGTATTCGATCATTGACGACCGGAACAGTATTCTTGAACAGGCTTACGCTTTCAACAGCCGGAATCTGCCGGAGCATGAAATAAAGATTATTCTAAACCGTTACTTGTTTCCTGCATCCGAATGGGACAAATCCTGCCGGAAACTTAGTGGTGGTGAGAAAATGCGTCTCGCTTTCTGCTGTCTGATGATTAGTAACAATACCCCTGATATGTTTATCCTGGATGAACCTACCAACAATTTGGACATACAAAGTATTGAAATTATCACTGCTACTATCAAAAATTATGCAGGTACTGTGATAGCAATCTCACACGACAATTATTTTATTCAGGAAATTGGTGTCGAACAATGCATTTTATTGAGTTAGTCTATTGATATTTTATCCAGGGCAACCGCACCAAAATTTAATTCATATCCGCACAGTTCTGAATAAAATAATGGAGTATTCTGGAAACGTTGTGGTAAATCTGAAAAAGATGATTGAGTTTTTAAGATTCCCCGTTATCTTTTTATTATAA
>NZ_JAJKHN010000004.1:0-122809 GCF_020982715.1 Bacteroides sp. 1_1_30 | reverse complement strand
AAAGTGAGTAAAAAGGGATAATTATTAACTTGGAAATAAAGAGATAAAGAATTTACCACCAAATTTGACGAAGAACCGTTTTTTCAACTTTATGGTAGGAGGATTACGCATCAAAATTAGGGTCACAACCGTAAGTCATAAAACAAATTCACCTCTGTGTTCTCCGTGTCCTCTGTGGTGAAAAGAATCAAAACCGTGTAAGAATGAATCTATTTTAGATTTTCATCGATCAGACTTAACCGATTGAGAAATAAACTTTTAGCGAATTATTTGAGAAGTGGCGGTAACGAGTTAGCAACCGTGCGATTTTCAGAGATTTACGTTACTATGCTGGCAAATAACTCTTTCATTTGCATATATAATAGCTTTTCCCGAAAATACAAACTATCGGCGACAATTTTATAAAAGCAGCTGGCAAAAAAAGAGAAAGATATATAGCCAATGCTAACCAATTATTCTGTTTGATATTAATCAAAAAATGGTAAAACAGACAAACATTATCTGTTTGAAATAGAGATGCAATAACCTGTAAATAATGTAAATATAAATATGTTTGTATTCAACTAGTAATTTTATTATCTGACGCCCATCGGAGTTTTATTGTTTTCTTTATTATATTTCCTTGCTCATCATATTCTGAAATTTCAACTGTTATGGTGCCATTGTAGTCAGAATTATAAATATGCTTAACTTTTTTGTTTCCTTCATAATAGATACTGTCGGTTGAGTAACCTGTACTTCTTAAAGTATGATTAACATTTACCTTCAGTCCTCTTTCTTCATACTCTGTTTCTTTATTGATTAAAGTCATGTCATTGTCAAACTCTTCCTTAATTTTCTTTTTTCCATCAATGTATTCCTTCATCACTCTATTAATTACACCGTTTAAGGTAATCCGAGTGATTAAGGTATCATTAACAGTTTGTTTCAATGAACACTCGATGTTTTGTTTGTAATCGGAAGAAGGGACAAGATTAACAGCTTCCTTATAATCTGTATCATTAAATTTATAGGTTTCTTCTCTTTCCCCGGTGTTCAAGTCATGATAGATTTTTTTCGTATTATTTCCATTATTATCATAGTAGTAGTATTCCTCATATCTTGAGTCAGAAAAGGGTTCATCTCCTAATATTATAATATCTTTTTTATACTTAGGTTTATTCTTATCATGATAGAGAGAAAAAGAATAACTAAATGTGTCCTTATTATTTTCCAATACAAGTTCTTCTATGGTATTTTCAGTGTATCTCATTGTTTTTAGCAATGATTCCGACAAGGGTTCCTTTACAGTATAGCAGGAAGAATCATTATCATAACTATATATCGTTGTAAAATTATTTACATCAGCCAAGATTTCTTTATCTTTATTGTCTCCAAAATAGAGATAGTCATATTCAGTACCCTGTGCGGTTAGAATCCTGTTGTTTTCATCATAAACATTAACATATTCAATAATATTAACAGAATTATAACCTTCCGGCTGTTTACTATTCTTGCAGCCGGACAAAAACAATGCACTTCCTAAAAAAAATAAAATGATTCTACCCATTATTATTTCAATTTAAACGTTTACTTCATTCCTGTATTTCTCAAATTCTGGTATGTCCGGCAACTCCTCTTTTTCCATGTATAGTTGTATGAAGCGTGCAAAACGCCTGGCTTCATCTATATCGCCTGGCATTAAGGAAACTCCACTTAACAGGCTGGGTGAATTGGAATTGGAAATTATTATACTTGTCACAACCCCCAACGAACCACGCCCCATGTAATAACGAATCGTGAGTTCAGCCTGACTATAAGGTATGGTTTCTTTTTTATGCAGCAGAAGTCGTCCTGGTATAGTTACAGTTCTGGAAGCACGATCAAAAACAATCCGCCGCCAAGGTTGTAGAATGGCACTTATTCCTAGTGCCAGGATAAGAAAGTACAACTCAAGAAGCAGTAATGTACTTCCATAATCTTCAGTTGCAAGTTTTGAAGGAGTTAAACCGAGATAAACCATAGCTAAAAATATAACAAGCCAGATCAGAAAAAGCAATACTCTCACCGATATGCCGTCATTATCAATAACAATCTGTTTGTCATCACACCGGCTTAAATATTCAGGCTCTACCAAAGTTTCCGAAGAATCCAACAACCATTGCGTATTTCCCGTACTTTCGCCATTTTTCAGAGGTATCCGGATGGTCAGATTCCGGGCTGCTTTAAACAGGATGTACATAAATAGATAAATCCCACCGTTAATGGCTATCAATCCAAGTATGATGTTGGAGAAGGTATTACGTATATCTAACAGCATGACGAATATAAGTAATAAGAAGAAAGATATAAATGTTCCCCACAACATGATATGGGATTTGCATATACGCCACCTTTCCTTTCTCCTTTCCTTTCTCCACTCAACCTCTCTACGCTTGACATCGGCAATGATTTCACGCCTCGATTGCTTGTTGCTCTTTTTTTTTCGTTTCTTCATGTCACCTGTTTTCCTGTCATAGTTTGTTTATATTGATAATTCGGATAACTGTAAATACTTAGTCTATCCAACATTCCCATTCATCATATCATTCCAGTTCCGCACCGCTTCTATGGCACATTGGTAGTAGCAGATACCCCACACGATTAACCAATATACCAACACGGCAGTTATCTTGAACAACCGTCTTTTCCGTATATTATTCACTTGTTTTCCGATGACGTAGAAAAAGAATAACATAATCCCCCATAATACAAATGTCTGCACTTTACATTCTATCGTTATGAATATATCGTTAGCCGCTATGTCGAAATCGGGTAAAGCAGATGTATAATAAGAAGTGATACGCCATCCCACGAGTAGAGGGATAATAGCAAACAGAGTGTTTTCAATTCTTTTATATGGTATTGTTGCTTTCATGTTTTATATATGTGGTTGTAATTCTGTATTCACGTGTATTTTTCCGAAAGTCTTTTGTTCGTCACGTATCCGGCACAGCTCCCGATGTACTTTTTTATTTGCAAATATAGAAAAATGTTATTCACAAAGGATTATGAATAGCACTTTTTTATTGTTTTCCAGCGAGATAACACGGTTATAGCTTCATCCCACCTTGCCTTTCCGTTGCTGTATGGACTGCCGTATGTTCCGCCTTAGCTTGTCGAACTGCTGCGTGGACTTGTGGCGTTCTTCGGTATGATGAAACGCTCGATATGGACCGCTATGTGTTTATTTTAAGAATGTGATTGCCCCGAATCACTCCCCCTTAATTTTCGGACTGCTCCCTTTTTTCTTTTATCCGTTTTTCATTTATGTCGCAAAACTAAACTATCCCATTATCCATTTCGCAGCCTTAGGAAGCACTTTGTAGAATAATGCAACTATACACCACGATACGATAAACACAAATAAAGCTGTCGCTGGAATACGCATGAATATAGGTAAATCAATTCTGTCAATTGCTAAATAACCTATTCCTACAGCAAAATAATGTACCATATAGATGCCCAGTCCACATTTTGTTATATTCTTTAAGGCTGATATAATTAAGGGAGACGTTACCTTTACTTTTTGAATTAATAAATACCAGGCAACCGTCATTAAAAAGACATTGGGCGAACAGTATAAAAAGAATAATTCCATTTGGCGCTCTGTAATATCAGGTTGTGAAGTCATATTCCTGAATCCATAATACGTTATGGCATAACCGACACTAAAAAGAATAAGAGATAAAACAACAGTCTTTTTCACCGACAACTTGTTTCTGTCTTTCAAATAATAGCCTAAAAGCAGATAACCGCTAAAACCTGAAAAATAATATAAAGTGCCATAGTCATTCCAAGCACAAGTACCTCCTATATAGCTGGATATATATTCTTGGCAATAAGGCAGAAATAATGTGATAAACCAAACGGATAAGAATATTTTCATTTGTTTCTCTGTTGCTTGTTTCAGCCATGCAGAAAAAAAAGGCATATACAAATATAATCCTATCAACATATATATGTACCATAAAGGAACTGTATATGTATTGAAGTTAAAAGGAATCATAAGAATATTATGCAAGCAACTATCCCAAGTTTGACTTGGAGACTCTCCTGCATACGCAAACATTTCAGACAAAACAGAATTATTCAGCCCTAAAATACCCGTAAACCACGGAAACAAGTTATATAATAAAGACCATACAATAAAAGGGACTATTACACGAAGCATCCTTTTTTTATAAAATTGTCCGATTTCCTGTTCTACCGGTAATAATAACATTCCTGTCAGCATCACAAACAACGGTACGCACGGACGCAAGAAAGCTCCATAAATACTCCCCCATAAGTTATACTCCGGATTTAAACGAGCTTCAGGAGAAACATTGAAAGGGTCTGAACAATGGATACAGATGACCATTAAAATGGCTATCACACGAATTAAATCAGCCCATACTATATGATTCACATTTTTCATTTGGTATTCAATTTTTTCAATTGCAAAGTTAGGACAATGGTATGACATTTTTTTTAAACTACTTAAAAAAGCAGAATAAAGTAATGCGAAGGAAGGGAAACGAAACAACTCTATTATTTAATCTTGTTCCTCAAATGGCACAACGTAACTTGAGAGATGCCTAAAAAAGATGCAATATAACCCAAATTTACTCTTTGGAAGAGATCCGGACGTGTTTGCAACAATTCTATATATCGTTCTTCCGCTGACTTATACAGTCTTGAAATTAAACGTTTTTCATTCATTATAAAAGCCTCTTGATGCAAAATCCTTGACCAGTTCGCTATTTCTATATTAGTCTGATACAGCTTCTCTAAATCTTTTATCGGCACGGCATATAATACCGTATTTTCCAATAACTGAACAACTTCATATTCGTACCCTTGTTGGTTCCCATAAAAATTGTTCGTCGAAAAAACGATATCTCCTTCTGTACTAAACCATGAGGTGAGTTCTTTGTCGTTAATTACACAATATGAGCGTGCTATACCTTTTTCAATGAAATAAAAGTTTTTATCATTCTGGAAAGAGGACGTTAGGATATGTTTTTTGGGCAGTTCCAATAAAGAGCTATGAGCAAACAGTTCATTTATGGAACTATTGCTCATGTTTGACTTGGCTTTAAGTGAGTTTATCGTATTACGCATCATTTGACTTTCACAACGCTTATTTACTCTTTCCTGTTTTTTTATTAAGCGGCTACAAAAATACAGAAATGCTCCTATAATAAATAAACAAGCTGCATTTTTATATATCGCCCAGATTAACATTTATGGATTGCTCCCCTTGCCTTTCCGTTGTTGTTTCATGACTGGGTATCCATACTTTTCTGCCATAATCTGCCGATTTTATTCGATTATCCCAATGATATTCTTTATATTTGTATAGTATTCGCACTAAAACAAAGTACATCATGGAAAATGAAAAGAAATTAACCCGTTCTTCCAACCGAATGATCGCAGGCGTATGCGCCGGAATAGCCGAATATTTCGGATGGGATCCTACCTTATTAAGAATAGTGTATATACTGGCTACATTCTTCACTGCTTTCGCCGGAGTAATCATATATATAATCCTGTGGATTGTCATGCCGGGAAAAAGACCTTCAGACGGATACGAAGACCGTATGAATCAACGTTTACATTAAATTAAAAGTATAGACCATATTTTCATACCAGTATCCGATATAGATAAAAGCCTTCGTTCCTGGAAGATGATAATCCGATAGAAGTAAGTACATTAGTATAGCTCCAGTCCGAACTCATCTTTCAGCTGCATCAACGCCTGATTCTTTTGAGCCATCATCTGGAATTTCTCGACACGTCCCACAGGACGTATTGTTTCCGTTGCCTCACTTACCCGCACTGTCATCACCACTTTGCTGTTTTTCAGCCTACCACGAAGATAACTCTGCAATTCAGGAATCAAAGCTGTAAAATCCTTTGCAGCAAACTCATTATCAACCACCACTTCAAAAGTCGTTGAGTTATTAAGCAATACCGGACGGAGCATCTGCATACGTTTAGTAAGAGCATCCTGTTCTTTCGGCAACTGACCGGCATATTCCTGCCAGTAATAATTCAAATCCCGGTCATTGAAAATAAAATCTTCTTCCGGTTGCTGTACTCTGGGAACATGAGTGGTAACTGTATTCTGCGTTGTCTGATCGCGCTGCGGATTCTTGATAGACACGCCCAAACTAGACATCTTCATCACCGGAATTTTCCGTTCTTCCTTGACAGTCGGGGCAACTCCCGCTCCTTGCGACGGAGCAGACGAAGCCGCACCAGAAGAAGCTGATGCTCCCGGTTGCACTGCTGCAGATGCTTGCGGATGCCGGGCAGTAGTGCCATTAACAGCCTGTGTTGTTACTGAAGACGGAGACGTATGAAGGGAAGCCTGCTGAACCTGAGTTGCAGAAGCGACCTGCGGCTGCTGAGCTGCGGCAGGCTGTGTGAATATGGGTTTTATGGTCTTCGTAGGGCCACGCCCACCACTCACGTCATCCCCCTCGGTGGTAAGCTGTGCAACCTGTATCAAGGTCAGTTCTACCAGCAAACGCTTATTTTTGCTGATGCGGTAATTCAAATCACACTCATTACAAAGCTTCATGGCCCGGTACAAGAAAGGTAACGGACATTTCTGCGCCTGTTCCTGATAGCGTTGACGTATGCTCGCTCCCACTTCCAGTAGAGGCAATGTCACCGGGTCTTTTCCAACCAACAGGTCACGGAAATGAGACGATAATCCGGTAATAAAATGACTTCCGTCAAAGCCTTTATTCAATATATCATTGAAAAGCAACAAAGCATCACTTACCTTATTTTCGAGGAAACAATCCGTCAGGCGGAAATAATATTCATAATCAAGAACGTTCAGATTATCAATCACACTCTTATAGGTGATATTTCCTCCGGTGAAACTTACAACCTGATCGAAGATAGACAAAGCATCACGCATACCACCGTCTGCCTTCATAGCTATCACGTTCAGTGCTTCCGGCTCCGCCGTGATTCCTTCTTTCGAAGCAACATACGACAGATGATTCACCGTATCTTCCACGCTTATCCGGTTAAAGTCATAAATCTGACAACGGGAAAGAATGGTAGGGAGAATCTTATGCTTCTCCGTCGTAGCCAGGATAAAGATAGCATGACGGGGAGGTTCTTCCAGCGTTTTCAGGAACGCATTGAAAGCAGATGCCGAAAGCATGTGCACCTCGTCGATGATATATACCTTATACTTACCAATCTGCGGCGGGATGCGTACTTGCTCCACCAACTGGCGAATGTCATCTACCGAGTTGTTGGAAGCAGCATCGAGTTCGTGAATATTGTATGATCGCTGTTCGTTGAAAGCTACACATGACTCACACTGATTACAAGCCTCTCCGTCGGCAGTAGGCGTCATACAATTGATGGTTTTGGCAAAGATACGCGCACAAGTGGTCTTCCCTACCCCACGTGGTCCGCAAAACAAATAAGCATGAGCCAGTTTTTGGGTAGCAATTGCATTTTTCAGCGTAGTAGTCAACGCCCGCTGTCCTACCACCGATTCGAACGTGGACGGACGGTACTTACGGGCTGAAACAATATAGTTTTCCATATCCGGGATTCTCTCTGTTTTTTTGAATTTTCGCTTACTCTGCAAAAACAGTGCAAATGAGAGCAGAGTCAAGCTAGCTTGAACTATGCCGAGTGAAGCCTGTTTTCGCTTACTCTGCAAATGTACACAAAAAAAGTGAGATGTAATAAGGGATAAAGAGAGAAGTTTTGAAGCTAAAGCGATAAGTTTTTAAGTTATTAGTTTTATCTTTGCAGATATTAAAAGGAGAAATTATGGGTAAACTAATCAGTATCTGGAGTTTCATACGCAGACGAAAGTATCTCATTACGGTCGTTGCGTTTGCTGTTATCATTGGCTTTCTGGACGAGAACAGCCTGGTTCGTCGTTTCGGATATGAACGGGAGATCAGCCAGTTGAAAGAAGAGATAGAAAAATATCGGGCAGATTACGAAGAGAACACCAAGCGTCTCAACGAAATAACGACCAATCCGGACGCCATCGAGCAGATCGCCCGTGAAAAGTATCTGATGAAGAAACCCAACGAAGATATTTACGTTTTTGAAGATTAAAGAATGAAACAATTAGTACCCGCCCTTTTCGTTGTAGGCGCTATCATGGCTCTCACCGGAGCAGCTGTATTTATCACCGGATGGATCTATGCTCCTTACATATATACTATCGGAGCCGGATTTTTCGCATTGGCACAAGTGAACACGCCCGTCAAAGGAAAAGGCAAAACACTAAAACGCCTACGCGTTCAGCAGATATTCGGAGCATTGGCGCTGATCCTGACCGGAGCCTTTATGTTTACCACCCGAGGCAATGAATGGATTGCCTGCCTCACGGTTGCTGCTATCCTCGAACTTTACACCGCTTTCCGTATTCCGCAGGAAGAAGAAAAAGAAAGGGCATAAAAAAAGCCTGTTCATAGCTTTACAGTCTTGAACAGGCAGAAATCGAAAAAAATATTGAATAACGTTCCGTCCTTTTTATCAGGAAACGGAACGTTTATTTTTTATCCTTCACTATTATTTCTTCACAGGTGAATATCTTGCATTCAACCCATCAACAATTTCTTTTGTGATATTAAAAGTGCTGTCAGCATAAAGCAGGTTATCAAAACCTGTGTTGCTGAAAATCAGGCTATATCCGTGAGTCTTATTATATTCTTTCAGGAAAGCGTTGATAGAATCGCGGAACTGCAAGCTGTTCTTGTTGTTCTCTTCCATCAAACCATTCTGAAGTTTGTTACTCAACTCTTGCAAATCTTGTTCCAACTTCACCAGACGGTTGTATTCTTGCTGCGCTCTATCTTGTGACAGGAAAGCATTGTTTTCTACTTTCTTCTGGAAATCTTGTTTTTCCTTGTTCAAAGAGGTAGCCTTCTGATTCAATGTCATGCGAACGTTCTCGCTCTTCTTTACCATCGCCTCATTCAAGTCAATACAGAAATTGTATTTGGCAAGCAGCGTATCTATTTCAACATAGGCAATTTTCATTCCTGACAGTTCGGCATTAGCCTGTGCCGGAGTACTTGTAGTTTGATTGTCAGTTTTGCCAGCACATTGTGAAAATAAAACGATAAACGCAAGAGCAGCCAAACCGTTCATGAGGTAGTTCATTCTATTCATAATTAATAAGTATTGTTTTTAATAAATTTAATTCATACTATCGTTCAAGGCTTTTTCCAACTCATCAATAGAAAAACGCGGTTTCTTTTGTGCTTCGCGATCCTGCGACTGTGCGCATCCGATTCCTTTCTGACGCAACGTTTTATTCCCGCTCACATGACCATTCGGGAATTTTCCACCCTTCGTAAAGAATACTTTCACCCCTAATAATACCAGGGAAATAGCAACTATTAACAAAGTTATCAGTATAGTCTCAACCATTTCTATTAATTTTGTGAGTGCAAAGATAGGCTTTAATGAGATATGAGTTCAGATAAGTCAATCAAATTAACCATATTTAGCAATAGAAGAAGCGAAAACAGCCCTTCTATTCCTAATTATAAAATAAAAACAGCATGGAAAAAAAAGACTTAAAGCCGGCTGGCGTATTCAAGTATTTCGAAGAAATCTGCCAAGTGCCACGCCCTTCGAAGAAGGAAGAGAAAATGATTGCCTACCTGAAGGCATTCGGAGCAAAACATAACCTGGAAACCAAGGTGGACGAAGCCGGCAACGTATTGATTAAAAAACCCGCTACTCCGGGAAAGGAAAATCTTCAAACCGTCGTATTGCAATCACATATCGACATGGTGTGCGAAAAGAACAATGACGTTCAACATGACTTCCTCACCGACCCCATCGAAACGGAAATTGACGGTGAATGGCTGAAAGCCAAAGGCACTACCCTCGGAGCCGACAACGGTATCGGTGTAGCTACCGAACTGGCTATTCTGGCTGACGACAGCATTGAACATGGTCCGTTGGAATGTCTGTTTACAGTAGACGAAGAAACGGGGCTTACCGGAGCTTTCGCCCTGCAGGAAGGCTTTATGAGCGGTGATATTCTTCTGAACCTCGATTCGGAAGATGAAGGGGAAATCTTTATCGGCTGTGCCGGAGGCATTGACTCCGTTGCAGAATTTACATATAAAGAGGTGGAAATTCCTGCCGGATATTTCTTCTTCAAAGTGGAAGTGAAAGGTTTGAAAGGTGGTCACTCCGGTGGTGATATTCATTTGGGACGGGGAAATGCCAACAAAATACTGAACCGTTTCCTTTCCCGCATGGCTGCCAGACACGATCTGTACCTCTGTGAAATCAACGGTGGTAATCTGCGCAACGCTATTCCCCGCGAGGCATACACTATCTGTGCTGTTCCCGAAGATGCCAAACATGATGTCCGCACCGAACTGAATATCTTCACCAGCGAAATGGAAGACGAATTATCCGTTGTAGAGCCCGACTTAAAGTTGGTTCTCGAATCGGAAACTCCCCGCAAGACGGCTATCGACCAGGATACCACTACCCGTTTATTAAAAGCTCTGTATGCAGCTCCTCACGGTGTATACGCCATGAGCCAGGATATTCCCGGACTGGTGGAAACTTCTACCAACCTGGCATCTGTCAAGATGAAGCCGAATCATGTCATCCGCATTGAAACTAGTCAGCGGAGCTCGATACTATCCGCACGCAACGATATGGCGAACACGGTTCGTGCTGTATTCCAACTGGCGGGAGCCAATGTTACGTTTGGCGAGGGTTATCCGGGATGGAAACCGAATCCCCACTCGGCTATCCTCGAAGTGGCTGTTGAATCTTACAAGCGTCTGTTTGGTGTAGACGCGAAAGTTAAAGCCATCCATGCAGGATTGGAATGTGGTCTGTTCCTTGATAAATATCCAACGCTGGATATGATTTCTTTCGGACCGACACTGACAGGTGTTCACTCTCCTGACGAACGAATGCTTATTCCTACCGTTGAGAAATTCTGGAAACATCTATTGGATATCTTGGCACATGTTCCTGCCAAGAAATAACAGACAGATAAGTCAACATAAAGAAGAGTATGGTAACAGTGAAAAGAGAGTAGCTGTTGCCATGCTCTTTTTTGCAATGAATTTAATAGCTGTAAGTTTCTTTGCTCCTTCTTATGCTATCGCACAAGATTCTCACGAAGGACAAGGCTATCACGACACACAAGTCCCCTCTCAACAAGAAAGAATCCCTTTCCGCGTTGTAAGTTGGAACATAGAAAACCAGTTTGATACACACCACGACAGTTTGAAGAACGATCATGAATTTCTTCCCGACGCGATGCGTCATTGGAATTATAGCAGATATAAAAAAAAGCTGGTTGACGTTGCCCGTGTAATTACGGCGATTGGCGAATGGAGTCCGCCTGCATTAGTCGGATTATGTGAAGTAGAAAATGATACAGTGCTTCGTGACCTGACCCGCCGTTCTCCTTTAAAAGAGCTTAGTTATCGTTATGTAATGACCAACTCCCCTGATTTAAGAGGAATTGACGTAGCCTTGCTTTATCAACGGGATTTATTCAAACTATTATCTTCCCGTTCCATTTCCATCCCTCCGTTGAAGCAATACCGCCCGACAAGAGATTTGCTACACGTCAGCGGACTTCTACTGACGGGAGATACCCTCGACGTATTTGTCTGCCACCTCCCCAGCCGTTCGGGTGGAGCCAAAGAATCGGAATCCTATCGCTTATATGCAGCTCACATTCTACGTATGGAAGTTGATAGCATTATGAACATTCGTTCTCTTCCGCAAGTCATTATTATGGGAGATTTCAACGATTACCCGACCAATCAATCTATTCAGAAAATATTGGAAGCTGAAGCACCTCCTGTTACTACCAATAATCTAGCCTCAACAACCGGCTCCACCAACTTCTCAACAGTTGCCCCCTCCTCATTAAAACTATATCACCTACTCGCCCGGAAAGCTAAATCAAAAGACTTCGGTTCTTACAAATATCGTGGTGAATGGGGATTACTCGATCACTTGATTGTATCAGGCACTCTATTAAATCAATCAAATCACTTTTTCACCAGCGAAGAAAAAGCAAATGTATGCCTTCTCCCCTTTTTACTGAAAGATGACGAAAAATATGGTGATAAAGAACCTTTCCGCACTTATAAGGGGATGAAGTATCAAGGCGGTGTCAGCGACCATTTACCTATTTATGCAGACTTCGAGCTGATTTTATATTAATAAAGTACCGTCTCGTTAGTTCTTTCTATAATAATGAATGAACAACAAATATATCTTGGAAAATAATTATGATATTTCTCATACGATAGAAACTTCTTCCCAGTCTTCTACTGTCCGTGTGACAGATGAGAAGTTCACTCCGATGCAAATCACTTTTCGTTTGTCTGCCAGATAAGGCTTGGCGTAGCCAGTCTTCTCTATTTGTTCCAGAGCTTCCTGTGCTGTTCCATCCATTTTGAATTCAAAGATATAGACGTAATCCTCCATCTCCAGCGTACAATCCACCCGTCCGTAGCTTTGGCGGTCCTCGCAATGGATGGCGGTGCAATATACGCCTATCAGTCGAAGCAATAGATAAAAAGTGTATTGAAAATGCTTTTCTGTTATATCTATATCTTTCAACGAGCCGTGGGAGTCATAGGGAATACTTGCCAAAAAAGAGGTGAGGGAACGGCGGAACGCATCTGTATCACCGCGTTCAAGGTCCATCACGGCATCTGTTATCCAACTCGTCACTTCTTTACTCTTCGGCTTCATATAATTGGCTGCTAATACAGACAAGAATCCCTTCCGTACTTCGTTGTTTGGGAAATCGAGCAGATAGGTTCCCATTTTTTTATTATATTCCTTGATTGTGAGGTATCCGCTTTGAAAAATCATTGGTAGGGGCTGTTCCACATCCGCTTTGTAGTCTATAAACATAGTTGGGTCGTAGAATTTTCCTGTTAGTTCATTCATCTGTTCGCGACTGTGTTGTAGCAGACGTATCAAATAAGTCGGGGTACCGGTGGCGAACCAGTAGTCACGGATTTCATTCATATCAAAGGCATTAAGTATGCTAAACGGATTATAGATGGCGGCCATGTTCGTACTAAAATGATAGCCATCGTACTGCCGTTTCAACCAGTCCTTCATTTCCTCCACCGTACATTCGTATTTAGTTGCCAATCGCGAGATGGGTTCTGCGAAGTATTTCTCCAATTCTTCCTGAGTGATTCCGCATAGTGATTCGTAGCGTTCATCCATACTAATGTCTTTTGGTTGGTTGAAGCCACTGAACACACTTACTTGCGAAAATTTCGTAACTCCCGTCAACAGTACGAATTTCAAGTATTCGTCAGCTCCTTTGAAGGTGGAATAAAAAGATTTCAGAATTTCCCTGTGATGGTCTTCAAGCAAAAGTTTCTCTCCTACATGGTTGCAGGTGTAAGTTCCGGTATCCAACACATCGAGAATTGGTTTGTCATATTCATCAATCAGTACTACCGCACGCTGCCCTGTCCGTTCATAAGCACGGCGGAGCAGTTCCTTGAAGCGGTCACCTGTGGTAGTATAGTTCAGATTTTTGCCATAGATGTCTTCCCAATTGCCTAAATACCCTTCGATAGTTGCTTCGAGCACTCCCGGTTGGGTGTATGGCCCACCGTTAAAGTCAATGCGGAAAATAGGATATTGCAACCAGTCTTTTTCAAGGTCAGCAATTGCCAGTCCGTCGAAAAGTTCTTTCCGCCCCTGAAAATAACAGGCAAGTGTACTCACCAACAGACTCTTCCCAAAACGACGGGGACGACTCAAGAAATAGATTGAACCCGTTTGCACAAGGTTGTAAACTAAGGCAGTCTTGTCTACATAAACAAAACCGTCTTCACGAAGGCGGTCAAAGCTCTGTATTCCAATAGGATATTTCATCTTTTTATCGGCTTTTTATGAATCACTAGACGAAGATACGTGAAAACAGGCATAAATACAAACGATTCCGGACATTATAAAACGAATTTTGTTATATTAATCCGAATACTGATAAACCTTCAAGTCAAACTTGGGAACCATTGCCAGCAAATGGTCGAAGATGTCCGACTGGATACGTTCGTATTCTTTCCAAACTTTGTTTCGGGAGAAGAAGTAAACTTGAATAGGTACTCCATACATCGTGGCTTCTTTCTGGCTGATAATCAAGTCCAAATCTTGATTCACCACAGGCAAGCTGCACAAATAACGCTCGATATATACACGATAAACCTGGGAATTGGTAGGTACTACACCTTCTTCAGGCTGATAATCCGCCATCAAAGGGATTTCCTTCCGATAACGGTCGAGCATTTCGGGCGTACAGAATTGGAGCGTAGTCAAATCCAGGGTTATATTCTTCATTACCCTTCGTCCTCCTGATTGCACCATTCCCCGCCAGTTCTGGAAAGGGCTGCTAACCAAGGTATAAGGGGGAACGGTAGAAATCGTATTATCGAAATTCTGAATCTTGACTGTATTCAGAGTAATCTCCTGCACTGTGCCATTGGCAGCACCGGAAGGAAGCGTTATCCAGTCGCCCGGACGAACCATATCATTGGCGGAAAGCTGGATCCCCGCCACAAATCCTAGTATGGAATCCTTGAATACCAGCATCAGTATGGCGGCCGAAGCCCCTAATCCCGCAAACAAACTGGCTGGGGACTTATTCACAATAATGGCAATGATAATGATTCCACCGACAAAGAACAGAAGCACCTGCAACACCTGAATGAATCCTTTCATCGGACGGTTCTTCATTGACTCCTTCCCGTCGTAGATATCCATTATCATCAATAGAATCCCATTAATGGCCAACAGCAAAGAAAAGATTATGTAAACGGCACAAGCTTTCTGGGAAATAAGCAATAAGTCCTTGCCACGAATAAAAGCCATTGGCAGTAAAGAATAAACCAGAAAAGCCGGAACCGTATGAATCAGGTTGTGAAACACTTTGCGCTTCATCAGCAACGTATTCCAAAGGTGCGGTTTCCGACGGGTGTACCGCTTCATTCCTCCTATAAGAATCGCCTGGCAGAGATAATTCAGACCGATAGCAATTGCTATCATCAGCACAGCAATAATAGTCTCATCAAAACGGTCGGCAACTGTCGGGTCTATTCCCCAATCTATCAGGATTTTGTTCATCCATTTTCCTAAATCTAGTACAAGCATAACTTCTGTCCTTTTTTATTAATAACAGCAAAAGCTTCATTTGGTTTAGAAAAAAAGACTGGCGTCCGATTCACTAGAAATCGGGACTGCCAGTCTTCACTGCTATTCTCTAAGCATATCTTTCAGCGATAACAATCCCATCAGGGAGTTGTTATCACTCCTATTTCATCCATTCCTACTTTCGCGGTTGTTGCGGTAGGTGTAGTAGCCTCCAACTTAATATAACGCGCCTGTACTTTCTGGCCGAAAGTGACCGTTTGCGGCAGCGGGTTGTGCATGATATTACTGAACTCACCATTGGCAGGAACTTCCTTCCAGTGCTTTCCGTCCATGCTCACAAAGAATTTATAACGGAAAGCCATCGTCGGTTTCGCTTCCGCTTTCGAAGGGGCATAAGTAAAGCTGGCTAATGTCACCGATTTGCCCAAGTCAATCGTCAACGGAGAATCAGCGACTTGTTTCCAGCCGGCACGAGGCAGATTATTCCAATCTTCACCCTGAACCACTTCCTGCAAAGGAGCTGCATAATAAGCGGCCACTTGGTTAATATGAGCAGTCAGACGACATTCGTCAATCTTCACCCGTAACTGACTGGCTTTCACGACCGGGAAACGCAGCATACGTTTATATCCGATTGTCGTACCCTTGCCTACTTCTTTCCAACCGTTATCAGTCAAAGCCTCTACAACGAAAGACTCCACTCTCTGTCCTTTTGTGATATCTTCCTGAAGCATCACTAAGTTAATTTCCGAACCCGGTTCCAAAGAATAAACGGCTTCACTGCCCGAAATGGCATTCCAGTAGTTTCTCCCTTTCTTCACCCGGTTATCGGCAAATATCTGTTCACGGTAAGCTGCAAATTCCTCCAGACGATTCACGTCCGCTTCATTAATCAAGCCTTTGCGGTCGGGCGGTATATTCAATAAAAGCACGGAGTTATATCCTACCGACTGGAAATAAATATCCGACAGATGTTTCAAGGATTTCACTTTCGCGTCTTCTTCCGCATGATAGAACCATCCCGGACGGATGGACACATCCACTTCCGAAGGATACCAGAATAATTCCGTAGCTTTCTCCAGCATTTTGCGGCTTCCTAAATCTTCCGCTTTGCTAAAGACACCCAGACGTTTGTTGTTTTCTGTCGAGCGGGCATAAATTCCCGGAGTCAGTACGGTGGCATTCCATTCCGTTTCGCGTCCCAGCCCTCTTTCATTTCCTACCCAACGGACATCGTCTCCCATAATCGCCATCACAGCTTTCGGTTGAAGGCGTTGGATGGTTTTATAGAAAGCGTCCCAGTCATACACTTGTTTTTTTCCGTTCGGACCTTCGCCATTCGCCCCGTCGAACCAGACTTCATGCACCTCACCATAATTGGAAAGTAATTCTGTCAATTGACGGACAAAAAATTCATTGTAACGGGGAGAGTCCCCATAACATTCCGCATTCCGATCCCACGGAGAAAGATAGACGCCGAACTTCATATCATATTTATCGCAGGCTTTCCGGAGTTCTTTTACGACATCCCCCTGTCCGTTCTTCCAAGGAGAAGAGGCTACGGAATGTTTGGTGGTGGCTGTTGGCCAAAGGCAGAAACCGTCGTGATGCTTGGCGGTCAGAATAACCATTTTGAAACCTGCATTTTTCAAACTCTTCACCCATTGTTCAGCATCGAGTTCTGAAGGATTAAAGAGTGCAGGGTCTTCTTTTCCGTCTCCCCATTCACGTCCGGTAAAAGTGTTGATGCCAAAATGAAGGAAAGCGGTCAGT
The DNA here is from genome assembly GCF_020982715.1 of Bacteroides sp. 1_1_30. Lineage (NCBI taxonomy): Bacteria > Pseudomonadati > Bacteroidota > Bacteroidia > Bacteroidales > Bacteroidaceae > Bacteroides > Bacteroides sp. 1_1_30. The sequence goes on along the minus strand of NZ_JAJKHN010000004.1, from coordinate 105,847 downwards.
TCCATTTGTTGCCAGGCATATTGTTGCGGAGTGGGTACCAGCCGCGCTGCCATATCGACTTTCTGTTCGAGCGTTGCATCTTGAGGAAATTCAACATGCTTCACGTAGTAGTTTTCTTTTTTCTGTGCCTGCACTCCACCGATGAGGGTAGAAGACAATAAGAGAGAGATTAGTAGTTTATTCATAGCCTATAAATTATTGCAGTTTTACAAAAATAAAATAAAGGTACGGATTTCACGATTCTCATGGAATACTTTCTTACGATATTCCATTCAATCAGTGTAACCCCCACCTTTATATATAATCTAAATAACCTATTGATTTAGTATCTATTTCACCGGATAAAGGGTAAATTCAAAACTCTGTTTCTTTAATGGAACCAAGTACTGCGGTAACACTCCGGGACCACAAGTAGCCGTTCCCACGCCTGCCTGTTCGGCATCCAGATGCACTGTCAGCAAGCCATCACGTTCCAGTTCATTGATATGGCGGGCCTTCTCTAATAATACATCCGAGAAAGGAATCATACTAAACTGGAAAGCACGATTTGATTCTACAAAGAGGCCTTCGCCGGAAGTATTTGCCAACTTCGCCCAACGTACATCGGTGCGGTTGCCCGTAGATTGCGGAGCAACATAATAATGAAACATCCGTTCCGGTGTGGTCTGATATACACCGATTTTGCCGGACTGATTGCGGTCAATGTATGTTTCATTCCCTCCACGTCCGAGGTAAGAAACCTGATCGTAGGTGTTCGCCACACGGAATGTCAGTCCCAGACGTGCCATTGATTTCACGATGGTCGTGTCGGGCTGGAAAGTAGTAAGAACTTTCAGCGCACCGTTTTTATCCAATGAATAAACAAAGTCGGCAGTTCCTATCTTTTGCGCTTTCGCATTTAGAATTTCTACCCGGGCAGTGGTCGAAGTCTTGCCCTCTTTCAGTGAAACGACCTTTTGGGTCAGATTATCCAATCCTGCATTACGCCACAGGCGTGCACCGTTCTTATCCCGGTTGTCATTATCCGTTGCCGGGCGGAAAAGGCTTAATGTCAGTGGAGTGGCTAATAATTCTTTGCCGTCCAGGTTCAATGAAGTCAGCGCCCCTGTTTGCTTGTCAACGGTGAAAATCGTTTCACCTGCTTTTTGCGGACGGTAGCCTGTGTAATTCTTATTACCGGCAAGCACAAACTGATCGTACGCCACTTCCCAATCCTTATCGATCATTGAAGATGCTTCACGACGCGTCCAACTGATATTCAGATAAGCCTCACGAATTGTATTCGGAAGTTTGACAGCGCCTAAAGCTACATCTACGGTAGCGTGCGGTGCACAATCAATCGTTTTCGTACCTTCTGCCAAAATCTTGCCATTGTCTGCCGTCACATTCCAGTTCAGTACATACTCATTCAGATTAGAGAAGTCATACCAGTTCTTGACACGGATAGTCAGATTCTTCTGATCCGCCAAAGTCGCTTTTATATTCTGGTATACTTTCTTTACCTCAAGCAAATGCGGATGCGGTTCACGATTGGCGCCTACCAAACCGTTACAGCAGAAGTTACCGAAACTCGGGATTCCTTCCGGTCCGTAATCACCGCCATACGTCCAATACCATTTACCGTTTTTATCTATTTCGCGGAATGACTGGTCCACCCAGTCCCAAACGCAGCCACCTTGTGCCATCGGATTGTTTTCAAATACATCCCAGTATTCTTTCAGTCCGCCGCAACTGTTGCCCATCGCATGAAGATATTCGCAAAGAATAAAAGGACGGTAGATGTCTTTCTTCGCAAGATATGCTTTGATGTCGTCCACACTGCGGTACATACGGCAGTAAATATCCGTATTATAGTTCAATTCGGCACGTTCGTATTGCACAGGACGAGTGTTTTCTACCGATTTCAGCCAGTCGTAGGTACGCTCGAAGTTGATTCCGTTGCCGGCTTCATTTCCCAACGACCAGATGACGATAGCGGGATGATTCTTGGAACGTTCGTACATCCGGTGGGTGCGGTCCATGTGCGCGGTCAGCCAGGTAGTGTCTTTGGCAAGAGAAGCAGCCCCATACCCCATGCCGTGGGATTCGATATTTGCCTCATCAATCATGTACAATCCGTAGCGGTCGCAAAGCTGATACCAGTAAGGGTGAGTCGGATAATGCGAGTTACGCACCATGTTGATATTGTGCAGCTTCATCAGTTTGATGTCCAGTTCCATCAGTTCTTTGCTCACGGTACGTCCCAGCTGGGAGTGTTCGTGGCGATTGGTTCCTTTCACCAATACCGGAACACCGTTGATGCAGAAACGTCCGTCCTTAATTTCCGAAGTACGGAAGCCGACTTCGCAACCCGTCAGTTCGGTGACCTTGCCTTGTTCATCCTTCAGTTCGAGTATTAATGTGTAAAGATGAGGATACTCTGCGCTCCAAGCCTTTACATCAGGTAGATTCTTTCTATCAAACGTGATAAGATTGCTCAATCCACGGGATTTTATCCGGATGGCATCCTGCAGGACAGTTTTGCCTTCGGCGTCTTTCAGGGTATAAGCAATAGAAGTGGCTCCAGGTGTAATAGAAGGTCCCTCTACGGTCACTTCAAGTCCGAAAATTCCATCTTTGTATTTCTCTTTATCTAAAGATGCATCCAGTTTGTAGTCGGCAATATACTGTTTGGGAGTGCTGTAAAGATACACATCGCGTTCGATACCACTCAAACGCCACATATCCTGACATTCCAGGTAAGCACCCGCACTCCATCGGTACACTTCCAAAGCAACCACATTTTCGCCTTCATTGAGGACATCAGTAATATCCCATTCGGCAGCTGTCTTTGATCCCTGATTGTATCCAAGCAATTTTCCATTCACCCATACATAATAGAAAGAGATGACCCCTTCACAACAAAGTACTACCCGGCGTCCTTTCCAGTCGGCAGGCACTTTGAAGGTACGGCGGTATGAGCCGACTTCATTTTCTGCATGCGGTACCAACGGCGGATTCTTTTTGAAGTTGAACATTTTATCGTCAAATTCATACGTTTCGTTGACATAGATAGCTGTGCCATAACCCTGACGTTCCCAGTTGCCGGGCACATTGATGTCCGCCCATCCTCCTGTGTAATAAGAAGGTTGGTAAAAGTCCTTCGGACGGTTATCGGGATTCTTCACCCAATGAAATTTCCACTTTCCGTTCAGACTCATATAAAAAGGAGACTGTTCATGCCCTCCCGGCTTTTCAATGTCGGAAGCGTTGGCATAAGGCCATACGTATGTGTGAGGAGCGAGTTTATTCAGTCCCACCGCATACTGGCTTTGCCATTCGGGCAACGGTTGTTGCTGCGCTAACGTGAAAATAGTGGCAGCCAGTACTGCTGATAAGATTAAAAAAGTTCGTTTCTTAAAGCTAATGTTCATAAGCATGTCATCATAATTAGTTTATATAAGATTGTTTTACTAAGCACCTAATTGCTATTTTTAACTACTTGATTACTATTCTATAATCACTTCATCAAAATAGACTCTCGCTTCCTGACCGGGGCGGACATGCTCGTCGGGACATATTCCCGCACCTTCTGCCGTCACCCGGACATAACGAGCAGATACTCCGCCCATGTCTATCGAATAGTCATTTCTGAAAGTTCCTTCCTGATAGATTTCTTCCGGAGAAAAATTCAATTCTCCTATGGCATGGTAGGTCCGATTATCATCAGAAACTTCTACGCGAATCATTCTCGGTTTGTGCGCTCCCATTCCATAATTCGTAATGCAACCAATGGCTAATTTATTCAGTTTTTCCTGACTCTGCAAATCTATTGTGAAAGAGATAGAATCATTCCGGCTCCAGTTACACCATTCAAAATCAGTATATTTCAGGCTTCCCCGCAATCCATTGACTAATAACATTTCATTCTTCTTATTGTCAAGCAAAGGTTTTGCCGTAGCTTTGTTCCATGTGAGTGGTAACTCTAAGGTTTCTCCCATTTGTTTGCCGCTCATAAAGGTAGCGGCTTTCACCATTTGCGTTTTCGTCACACAGATAGGTCCGTCGTAACGATGAGAAGACATTGCCGGATTACTTCCATTCAGTGTATAATAAATTTCCACATCCGGACGGATACATTCCAAACTCACTTCCAGATGTCCGTCCACTGGTGTCACCGTCTGTTGTATGTTATACATTGAGCGGGCATAAACAATTCCTTTTTCTGCAATATGCGAATTGTATACATCCATTCGTTTCAAAAATCCAGTCCAGTCCTTCGTTCCTGCAGCTGTCCAAGCCACTTCTGCCAAGGCAGCCAGACGAGGGAACAAAAGATAATCCACATCTTCCGGTTTATTACAGAATTCCGTCCACATACAGGCCTGTATACCCATTAGCAGTGATTCGTATTCCGGTTTCCAGTCTTTTTGTACAGGTTCGTAATCAAAAACATCTTTTAGGGTATTATTACCGAAATACGTTACCGGTTCAAACCATTGCGGTCCCTGATAGCGAATCAGGTACATGATACGCGCCGGAGTCATGATGAAACGATGTCCTTTTTCAGCAGCTTTCAGGGCAGCCGTTCCCATTCCCTGCCAACCGAGAATAATGGACTCTTCGGGAAGAAAAGAGCTGTTTGTCAATTCATCCCAGCCAATCACCTCGCGTCCTTTCTTACGCAGATAATCACTGATACGCTTCATGAAATAACCTTGCAAGTCTTCCTCATTGGCTAAATGCTGCTTTCTCATCCGTTTCTGACAAAGCGGACATTTTTCCCAGTTCGTCTTTCGCGCTTCATCTCCTCCGACATGAATATAGCGGGAAGGGAAAAGTGCCAGAATTTCGTCAAAGACATCCTGCAAGAATGTAAATACGCTATCATTTCCCGCACAGTAGATAATCTCGGAATTTCGTCCTCCCAAGCCGGGAAGTACACCTATAAAGTCTTTCACAACCGGACAAGCAAACTGGGGATAAGCAGCCAAAGCAGCGTTACTGTGTGCCGGTACATCTATTTCCGGAATGACTTCTATTTGTCTGTCGGCAGCATAAGCTACAATTTCCCGAATCTCCTCCTGTGTATAGAAACCACCTATTGGAGTAAGCTCTCCACGCTTCGGGTTACGGCGTGAGTGAAAAGGTACATCCGTACGGTCTACTCTCCACGCTCCTACTTCCGTCAAACGAGGATATTTCTTTATTTCAATCCGCCAGCCGTTATCGTCCGTCAGATGAAAATGAAGTTTGTTTATTTTCAACATCGCCATACAGTCGATGATTCGCAGTACGTTCTCTTTGGGAATAAAGCAACGTACCGGGTCCAGAAGTAATCCTCTGAAACCAAAACGGGGCTCATCCCGAACTGTCATTGCGGGAACGCTCCAAGCGATATTCTGTACCGGTTGCTCTGATTCTATGGTAGCAGGCAGGAGTTGACGGACAGATTGCAGGGCATAGAAGAAGCCCTTTGTATCCGAAGCTTTAATAAGTATCTGTTGCGGTGTAATCTCCAACAGATATGCTTCGGGTTTAAAAGAAGAATCTGTCACAAAACGGACTTGTCCTTCTTTGCTGCCGACATTCAAAGCCGGAGTTATTCCGGCAGCACGAGTAAACAAGTCGATAAAATTGCGGGCAATCGCAGCCTGCTCCTGATTTTCTACCGCAAATGCCGTTTTTGCAGAAAAGGTGAAGTTACCACTACCCGGCACAATCTGTGTCGGGCGTGGTACTATTGAAATTAAAGGGGATGTTAAGTTATCAGCCTGCAAGAACACTGTCAGTGGCGAAAGCAGTATGAGAATGATTAAGATGTATCTTTTCATGGTGTATATACGTTGGTGTTATTCCTTGTCTCTTTCCGGTGAGAAGCGGACAGGGTCATTGTATTGCTCCTGAAGTTTCAGCATTTCTTCTTTCAGTTCTTTCACTACCGGTTCGTATTCAGGTTGCCCGTAGAGGTTGTGCATTTCCGACGGGTCTGCCTGCAAGTCGTAGAGTTCCCACCAGTTGATATCATTATAGAAATGAATCAATTTATAGCGGTCTGTACGTACCCCGTAATGACGTTTCACCATGTGTTCGGCGGGATATTCGTAGAAATGATAGTAGAGAGCTTTCCGCCAGTCTTTCGGATGTTCGCCTTTCAGTAAAGGAACGAGGGATATCCCTTGGATATCAGAAGGGATTTCTGCCCCTGCCAGTTCGAGGAAGGTGGGTGCATAGTCGATGTTCTGTACCATTTCTGTGATATCACCCCTGCGGTCGAATCCTTTCGGCAGACGCATGATAAGCGGTGTACGCATGGATTCTTCGTACATGAAGCGTTTATCAAACCAACCGTGTTCGCCCATGTAGAATCCTTGGTCGGAAGTATAGACGACAAGTGTGTTATCCAGCAATCCTTTCTCTTTCAGGTAGTCGAGTACACGACCAACATTGTCGTCCAGTGATTTTACGGTCTTCATATAGTCACGCATGTAACGCTGGAATTTCCAATTGGCAAGTTCCTTGCCTTGCAGGTTCTGCCTGTAGAAATCATCTATAACCGGTGTGTAGAATTTGTCCCATGCAGCACGTTGACCTTCGTCCATACGTCCGATATACTTCTCATATAAGGATTTCAGACGGGTGTTTTTATCAGGACGAAGCATTTTGAGGTCATAAATCATGTCCATGTCCTTCACAATGCTCATCTCTTGCGCGGCAGCGGCGGGACGTCCTTCATAATCGTCAAAGAAATTATCCGGTAGCGGGAAGGTTTTATCTTCGTACAAAGCCAGATTGCAAGTATCCGCCAACCAGTTACGGTGAATTGCCTTGTGGTGAATCAAAAGACAGAAAGGTTTTTCCGGATTGCGTTTGTTTTCTATCCAGTCAATGGCGTCATCGGTAATAAGATTCGTGATGTATCCATGTTTTTGAATAGTGTCATTGTTTTGTGTGATGAAATCCGGGTTGTAGTAGTCTCCTTGTCCGGGAACAATCTGCCAGTAATCAAAGCCGGAAGGCAAGCTTTCAAGATGCCATTTACCCACCAATGCTGTCTGATAACCGATTTTCTGCAACAGTTTCGGAAAAGTTTGTTGCGAACTGTCGAATACGCAAGTGGTATTATCATAGAATTTATTGGCACAACTATGTTTGCCCGTTATCATGCAGGCACGGCTGGGGCCGCTTAAAGAATTGGCAACAAAGCTTTGAGTAAAACGTACACCGTCAGCAGCAATGCGGTCGAGGTTGGGGGTTTCCATGTAGCGTGTGTCGTAACAGCTCATCATTTGAGCTGTGTGGTCGTCTGTCATAATGTAGACGATATTCAAAGGGAGTTGCTCCGCAGGCCTTTGCTTGTTTGAGCAGGAAGCAAGGGAAGTTACGGCAGCTATTCCTGCTAAAGGAAAGAATAAGTTTGATTGCAGTTTTTCCATAAATACTAATTTGTATAAGATTGTGGCAGCAAAGATAGAGGACAGCCATCTATTTGGACTTCCACAAATTACCATTTAATTTCCAATATTCTCCATTTCCGTGTGATTGGCTAATAAATAGCCGGAAGTATATCGCCTTCTAACGATAGCTTCCGGCATAAAATTCATTTCACACTATTGAAAGCTAATTGAAAGAGATAGCATTAATAAAATAACTGATTAGCCCAGACTTTTTCAGCGTCAGTCTGTACATAATTCTTATTTGTATAGATACGAATCCAATCAATTTCCATTCGAGGCGTATTATCATCCGTTTCACAATTGGCAATACTTTTCAGTACATTATCCCAACCTTCAGGCGCTTTACCAGCAGCCCGTTCCGAGCTTTCAGCCAATCTCATAAAGAAGTAGAGACCAGCACTTCCACCGGCAGCAGTAGCAGGATCAGGATTAGCAGTAGCAGGAGTCCCAGCCTTGTCGAATGGCCACCTGTCAGGAGATTGTGTACGATTAACGGTCAGATTGGTTGCTCCATTAATACCTAAATTGATTATATTTTCATCCACAAGTTCCACCCAATATATATTCCATTCATTCGCTTGAGGTATTGCTACACTCTTTGAACCTATCTCATTATCAACAGTTACAGCCTGAGTAATTACAGAACCTTGAGTGTTCTTGAGAATATCGATCTCATCTTTCGCGTTCGGAAGGGAATTTTTCTGATTTTTAAGTCCGATTGTCGGAACAAAACCGGTCCGTATTCCTCTCAAACGCGCCTTCACTTCAATTCTCATACCAGGGAAGAACCGAGTATGTTGTGGGGCAAAAATACCACCAAATTTAGAACATTGCAATGCAGCGACACCGTAATCCTTGGTAGCTGTCATGGCACCAGTCCCCTGAACATTTTTATCCACCCACATATTTAAAATACCTTCATTGGTTATATTTGTACATTTTGCATTATTCACAGCTTGTATTTTCTGTGACGGTGCATCATTAATATCAGAAAAGGCCCAAGAAATACGATGTCCGAAAGCATTAGGGGTATTATTTCCGCCACTAAAACTATTATTAATATAATGAAACTCTATCGCATTGCATAATACCCAATCTTTATCTTTCAAAGCCGAAGTGGGATGAGCGCTATTCTTATTCATAGCTATTTTATCTCCCGTAAACCAACTTTCAATTGCAGTTTTATTTTTATCAGACATAAACGGCCTATCCGGGAATTCATACACCTTCGTTATATCAAACAGATTAGGATCTCCCATAGATTCCAAATCAGTCATAGTTATAGTCAGAGTAGAATTTATCATCGGATTCGCAGGCGAATCACTCTCCAGATTCAATACCAGTTGCAAATCCCCTGTCATTTCAAAATCCTGTTTAATAGTCACAGCATCACTTTTTGCTGAAGTTCTTCCTGCAGGAATTGTTAATGTAGACGGTAAATTTTCATACTTATCTCCTTCCCCTTCTTTCGGAGTAATTTTCATATTAAGAGGTACGGAACTTGGTTTTTCAATCTTTGCAACTAATACAAACTTACCACCTTCCATTACTACATTCTCCGCATTGTTCTCCAATGATGCCATTATCCGATAATAATCGGAAACCTTGATAACCTGACTGGAGCCTTCCATTTTATAACCACGGGCAAAAGCCGTAAAGTTTATAGCAGTACTACCCGTCAGTCCGGATGCCTTTACCGGGAAATCCACCTGAATCTGTTTCTCTCCCTTCGGAAAAGTAACGATTCCATTGAACTGTTCGAATACATTCGAAGCATCTTCCGCTCCGGCTTTCGCCGTAAAGTAAATATCAAAATCTTCATTTGCTACAACCTCCTTGCCATCAGCATCCGGTTCCACATTAATATTCACTTTCAAGTGTTCGCCCATCGCAAATGCGTTGTCATTGATGCTCATCGTTAATGGCACGATTTCCGGCAGAGGGCGGTATTTCGTTTCTTCCTCACACCCGGTCAACCCCATGGTCAACAAGCAAATCGGAAATATTTTATATAATATGTTCTTCATATCTTTATCTATCTAATTATCATAAATGAATTTTATTCAGTTCCCTTACTTAGTCGGCCATCCCGGATTCTGATTCAGCTCATGGTCCATCTGGATTTCATCCGGTGGTATGGGTAACAAGTAATCACGATCTTCATTAAACTTGTAGCCTTCAGGCAAGTACTCTCTCAACGGATCCATCCATCCTTCATTATCTGTCAGTACATGATTCAGTCCTTCTTTCCGCAATGAAGGCGAAAAGCTCAGATAAAGCACACCGTCTTTGCCCAGATAAGCGCCACGTCCGCGTCCTTCCACACCTTTCAACGTTCCGGCTACCCTCCAACGCATCAGATCATCCAAACGAAAACCTTGCAGAGATAGCTCTGAACGTCTTTCCCGACGTACCTCCTGCACTGCCGGTGGCAGGCCTTGGAAAGGGAAGTGAGGATCAGCCACCGGAGTAACATAGACCACACCGGCTCTTTGACGCAATGGCTTTAATGTTTTCTCTGCCACGTTATCGTTATACTGCCCTAATTCGGCAGCAGCTTCAGCATAACAAAGCAACCCTTCGGCATAGCGGAACATGACATGAGCCGTTTCACAATTGCCGGTTACATAGGTCGTATCAATGCCAAGGCGAGTATGGAATCCGGTCACGTTCTTGTAAATACCATCCCCATTCAAGCGCGGAGATGAAATATCTTTATTCTTTTCCTTTTGTTCTGCTTCGGTCCCTGTCTCGTCATACACTCTCACATTCATCAAGCTATTAGATTTGAACTTACAACCAGTATGCATCACCATAGCCAAAAGTCTTCCGTCACGATCTTTAAATACCTCATTAAAGTCCTTATACTTTTCATCGGTCGGATCAACCGGCGTACCATCCACATTCAGAAAGTTATCCACCAAAGACTTGGATAGTCCCGAAGGCTTCACATTATCTGTTACTCCACCGCTAAGCTGTTGAGTAACGGTATTGAACACGCCATCAGCTATTGAATATTTTTTCCAAAAAGTCACTTCGCTAATGTTGGAAAGATCGTTTGAATTGAATAGCTCCGAAAAAGCGTCATCTATATTGGTAGCTTTCGGATTGGTTGCTGTCATATGCAAAGTCAGTCCGGCCGGGAACAAATATTGATCTCCCCAATTCATCACTTCCTTAAAAAACTCTTCAGAGTTATCTTCCGTTGCAAAATCAGTTCCCTTGTGATATTTCTCCCACGAACCTTCGTACAAAGCAACTCGCATAGCCAGAATCATGGCCGTTTCTCTGTTGACACGCAATCCACTGTATTTACTGCGGGAATGCAAATTAGCACGAGCCTCCGGTATCAACCCAATAGCCGCTTTCAAATCGTTCAGGATAAAACGGGCGGCATCCGCACGTTTTGTCGCAGGAATTTGCAAACCGCCCAACGTAGCATTGCCATCCCAGAAGTCATCCATAATGGGAATATTACCAAAACGTGTGAGCAGATAGAAGTGCCAATAAGCACGGAAGAAATACGCTTCCCCTCTCAATGAAAGCACTTCGTCCGTTTCGTCCACCTCGGAAACTGCGTAATAATGGAAAAAGTAATTCACCATACGCAAGTTTTTATAGCCTTTATTCCAATCGTCAGAGCCACTGAATTGATTATTCTCTCCATTCAGGCGCATATCATACTTTTCCGAAAGGATGTTGTCACTGTTCACCTCTTCTCCTCTGACACCAATACCATATTGAGCCGGAGCCGGTAGAGAAGTATACAAATTATTTATATAGCTTTCTACATTCTCTCTGGTTTTCAAGAAATCTTCATTGTTAGGCTGCGTATAGGGTTTACGGTCCAAATAGTCGGAACACGCCGACAACAGTAAGCATGCAAAAACAGTCAGGATAATTATTTTATTTTTCATGATAGCGTTCCTCTTTAATTAAAATGTAAAATCAAGTCCAAACACGAAATTACGGTTCATCGGATACACCTTTCCGTTACCATTCTGATTTTGAGCCGAGGTAAGTCCCGGAGCAGCCGCATTACTTCCGCCTGCCCACGCGTTCACCTGATTAAGGGTTTCCGGATCAAACTGATTCGGCAGTTTACTGATGGTAAACAGGTTATCGCATGTAAAGTATACTTTCAGGTTACTTAGTCCAATATTCTTCAACAATTGAGGCTTAAAAGTATAGGATACTGTCAAATTCTTCATACGCATATATGCCGCATTCAGCATATAGCGGGTAGTATTGTATCCCGTATTGGCATTCGTTGTCTGGGCATCGGTCGTCAGTCGAGGTAGATATCCATTGGGATTCTCGGGACTGAAATAATCGAGATGCTCCTTGAACCATTCTTTACCACCGAATAGGTAGGTACTGGCGGCCATCGGGAAATCTCTCTTGGCAACTCCTTGCAGCAAAGTGGATATTTCAAATCCCTTATATCCTACGTTTAGATTGATACCGAAACTGTATTTGGGAGTAGCATTACCGATAATTTTCAAATCACCATGGTCGGCCAATGTGCCCTTACCCGGGTCCACTTTACCGTCACCGTCGGAATCAATGTATTTCAAGTCGCCTCGTTGCCACTTGTCGCCGGACTTAAAGAAACTAAGATCTACTTGTCTTAGGTATGCGTCCACTTCGCGATTGGACAAAAAAAGATCATTCGCTTCATATCCCCAAATTTCACCTATGTCCATTCCTTCATAATATCCTTTATTAGTTGCCAAACCGGTATGATTGTTGTATATCAATCCCTCCGGATTGTTGTATTTAGTAACAACAGCTTTGTAATTGAATACATTGAATCCTATGCCATAGCTAAAGCCGCATTTTAGCTGGTCCTGCCAGTTTACAGACAATTCCCAACCACGATTTCGCAAAGTAGCGTTATTGACTTTCGCACGGTCAGCCGTACTAATACCTCCGAGATTCGGAATAGCTTCAGCAGGACCAATCATGTCGCGTGTGGTACGCTGATAGATATCAGCAGTAATAGACAATCTGTTATCCAATAACATCAAGTCGATACCTAAGTTGGCATTGTCTACCTTCTCCCACGTAATATACGAACTAATCATCTTAGGCGTAGTGGCTAAAGTTCCTTTTTGAGGAGTAGCTTGCACACCGGGTAACAGCCAAGCATTAGGTGAATCGGAGGTCAAACTCTGAATCCCGAGGTAATCGTAGAGTCCCGCTCCGTTCTGATTACCCAAGCGACCGTAAGAAACACGTACTTTCAATTGAGAAACCGGCAGATTCAGCGCTTTGAAATAGTCGGTACGAGAAATGTCATAACCGGCTGAAAAAGAAGGGAACAATCCCCAGCGATTTCCCGGAGCAAAACGGGAAGAACCGTCATAACGTCCACTGAATTCCAGAAAATAAATCTCCTTGTAATTCCAATTCAGTTTAGCGTACATACCCATTGTAGCCCAATGCGTCCGGTCTTCACCTGCCAATACTTGCCCGTTAGCATTCACAAAAGAGAATATATCACTAGTCAACAATCCGTCTTTATAAGTATAACCATTCGAATTTTCTTGTAGTTCCATCTGGAAACCCGCCATCGCCTTAAAGAAGTGGTCGCCCCAAGCATGCGTGTAGGATGACGATACGTTTGGAGACAGGTAGTAGTTGAATGTATTACCGCGTGTATAAGAGCCCCAATTAGAGTTTTTCCAGTTCATGCCCGGATATTGATATCCCTGTTTGGTTCCCTTGCTTATATCCAACGTTCCGTCAGGTTTTTCAGCAGTAGGATATCCGCGTTTGAAGTCATTGTTTTCCACATCGAAGCGTACTTTCATTTCACCTACAATATCCCACCCTTCCAGCGGAGTAATCGTAGCGGCAAACGACATCGCATCAGAAATTCTGTTCTGCACATAATGCGATTGTTTCAAATAACGGTATTCGGAATTATCATTATATTCCGACTTTACAGGAAGATGGGTAGGAGAATTCGGAAAGCTGCTTCCGATAGTTCCATAAAAAATGGTCTGGTTAGCCATCGGACGCTTCAGTATATTCAGTGAAAGGTTATTATTGAAATTAAACTTCAACCATTTATTGGCTTGGATCTGAAACTTCGAGTTTACATTGTACTTACTCAAGTTATCGTCTACTTGATCCAGTAATCCTTCCTGGTAAATATATCCCAAACCTACGTAATAATTAAATTTATCAGAACCTCCCGTTATGCTCAGATTATGAGAATGACGGATGGAAGCTTTTTTAAAGTAGTAATCATACCAGTCGGTATTGGCATACACAGCATCTTTAGAGCCTGCCCAACCGGTACCGTCCGCATTAGGTCCTATGCCCGGGAACTTTTCCGAATAAGGATTCTCCATAAAGCCCTGCATCTTTTCGATGAGCGCATCAGGAATCGAGTGTTTTACTCCATCGTTATCATCTCGTTCGTTCAGATAATTGGCATATTCAATGGAATTCATCATTTGGGGCATATTAATAGGAGAACTGAATCCTACAGTACCACTGTATGATATACGTGTTTTTTCCTTTTTACCACTTTTGGTAGTGACGATAACCACACCATAGGCGGCACGTGCACCATAAACGGCAGCAGCAGAAGCATCTTTCAATACACTGATGGTTTCGATGTCGGCAGGATTCACGTTCTGCAAACTTTGCTCCACTCCGTCTACCAATACATAAGGCTCGCCTCCATTGATAGAACCGATACCACGAATATTGAATTTAATTTCGGCACCGGTTTCACCGCCGACACCATTAGCAACCGCATCAGAAGAGAAGTTTAAACCGGCTACGTTACCCTGAAGGGCACTCGTGAGGTCAGTGACCGGACGGTTGACAATAGCATCGGAACCTACAGTAGCCACCGCCGCCGTAATGGTGCTTCGCTTCTGTTTGTCCATACCTACTACTACCACTTCATCCAATACTTTTGTATCCTCTTTTAGTGTAAATCGGTTGCCTTCTGCTTTTGTCACCTTTATTTCAAGGGGAGTAAAACCGACATAAGAAATAACCAATGTGTTACCTACTTTCCCTTTCACGGAAAAGTTACCGTCAATGTCAGTCAGCGTCCCATCTTTAGAACCTTTCACCATCACTGTGGCACCGATAATGGTTTCACCTTTATCATCTACCACTTGTCCTTTTATCATTTGTTGCTGTGCCAACGCACTTAAAGGAAATGATAGCAGGAGTATCAGAAACAGAATCAAAAATTTCTGTACTCGCATGAACTTCTTTTTTTCCATAATATTGTATTTGATTAATTTAGATTCTCTTTTATTCCGTCGGATTCGCATAATATTCAAACTCTTCTTTTATGACCTTCAACAAAGACTTATTATTGGTTATGTCAATATCTGTTGCCAAATCCCAACTCATAATGCCTGCATAGTCTTCTTCACAGACATATCTCGCTTTCTTACGAATCGTTTCTATACTGTTGAAAGTATATGTATTTCCTTTATATGTATATGTATCTTCATTCGTAGTAGCCAAACCATCATTCACGAAATCACAATAGGCAGCAATCAGACTACCCGTAGAACCATAGAAAGGCACTCCCATCACCAGCTTATTCTTAGGGATTCCATATGCCACAGCTGCTTCTCCATCTTTTACAAATTGTTCGTAAGGAAAACGCATCACTGCAGGGCCGTAACATTGATAAGAGATAAAATCCAGAGCATCAATAGCTTCCGGGGAAATTTTAAAAGAAACCGGATGCAACGATGCGGTGAAGTAAACATACTTTCCTAATGTAGAACGCATTTGGATTACAGTTGCACTATAATTATTATATTCACTGGCATTTGCAGGCCATTCAAAATCAAAATCAACTCCATCAAACTCATATTGTTCGATAATCTTCTTCACCTCGGAAGCAAATCTTGTACGGGCAGTGGCATCAGCCATCATCTTTTTCCATTCTCCACCGGCAATGCCCAAGCGCAATCTTCTATCTCCCTGTTGTCCCTGTAAAGCGGTACGTATATTATTCAAACGCCCCAGCCAGGAATGTGAATCCTTGCCAAGTTTCGTGGCATCATCGTATTTCCAGTAAGCAAGTATTTTTGAATTATTCCAATTGTCAAAGGTGATAGGGTTTCTACCTGATGTACCTACTACCAAACTGCTTACAAAAGTTTCATCTAAATAACCTTTAAATTTATCTCCAATCAAAAAATCAGTACGTGTATTAGGTACTTCATTAGGGAGAGCACCTACAAAACTTATTGCAGTATTGTTTGTATCTACATAAAGTTTAGCTGTACCTTGTTCATAAGTCAACCCAATATAGTGCCAGCCTGTTGCCAGATCAGGAGTGGTAACGGTTGCAACCGAACTTCCAATAGACAGTTTCAAACTATTAGCTGTCGCACCCATTTGAAAAGCAATAATCGTGGAGTTTCCATCCATTTTCTTAAAGAGAAAAGCTCCGTCCACCCATTCACTTATATATATATAGGTACCAAAGGTGAATTTATTAAAGGCTCCATCAGCAGAGTGAAGTAATCCATCACCGCCATTCATAAGACTTGTTCCTTCAAATTTAACCACTCCATTACGACCTTGAAAAGTGCCAGCATGAGATACGTTTGTCATCGTTGCATCATTCAACGGCAATTCAAAAGCTACCTCACCATTTGCATAAGGACGCGCTGCCAAATAAATCAAATCTGTACAAGCACCCATACTGGCTGCCGAAATACGGTTTATTTCAAAAAAATCCCCCCGAATATAAGAGCAATTAATGAATGATTTTACAGTAGGATTATCCGGCTCTTCCGGTTCACCAGGTTTTCCTGTGATTGCACCTTCAGGAGGAGTACCAGTTGGAACGTCTACCCATTTTGTGTCTTTACAAGCTGTCAACGTTCCAAAAAGGAGGAGACAAAGAAATAGGAATTTGTTTCTCATAAATTTAATAATTAAGATTAGCTTTATTTAATAATTGTGCTGTCCCTTTTGACAATCACTGCCACAAATGTAAGCTATATTAAAGGCAAAGAATGTTCTATTTTAGCTACGATTCTTCCAAATTTGTCTAAAATCGTCCATTTCATCGATTAATTATGGAATCACAGACATCTTTGAACATCTTACGAATCAAAAAAAGAAAGCGGAAGTATCCATTCCTGAATATTCCCGCCTACTTTATATTTTATCCTAATATAACTACAACAATTTTCCTATGAAGATATATTATAGGTTTTCTATATCAGAAGATTGAAGACCCGTGTATTTGATAATTATATCAATGGATATTCCGTCCTCTCTCATCTTCCGAGCAATTTCAATTTGCTTCTTTTGCTCTCCTTTCTCCAACCCTTTCTCCAACCCTTCCTTCATCCCTTCTTTTATTCCCTCTTTTATTCCCTCTAGCCTTCCTTTTTTCACTCCTTTTTCCAACCCGGCCTTCATCCCTTCTTTCATCCCTTCTTCAGCCGCTTTTCTCCGCATCTCTTCGTTTTTACGCCGTTCATCCTCCTCTACAATTTGGTTGACCCTATACCGATCTAATGCCTTATCATAAGCGATACGGTTTTCTTCCGAAAGATCGGCAACTGCTGCCAATCTCGCCAGATGTTCAAACACTTGTTCTTTCAAAGCATCCGGCATTCTATTCCAATTGCTCATATTCTTCAGTGCATAAATTAATTTATCATATAATGTATGGCAGTCCGACAAATCCTTTGTAAAATAAGGAAATTGCAAATAAATCTGCCGGAGATGCGGATTAACAATCTTCCCTGTATCACGGTCGGAAAGAACCGTATCCGTACGGAATTTAGCCTCTAAATTTTCCTCTTTGAAATTCATCAGGAAAATTCCATATATAGTAGGTAGTCTATACTGCTTTCCATAAGAGACAAGTGGTTCTCTTGCAGTCATCGGATCTTCAGGGACAGGGACTTCTTTTGAAGAAGGAGATTCTATCTGCCGACTCACAGCACGACAAACATAATAAAGTGTACGATCTAAAAAATTACTGTGCCAACGATTCTGCATCTCCACGATAATATACTCACCACTTGCTGTACGGCAATAAAGATCATAAATGATACCTTTATCACTCACATTGTCTGCATGATCTTCCTTATCCAGAAAAGTAAGTTCTGTAATATGATGTTCACCTGCAAGTAATTCGTTCAACAAAGTGATGAGCAAATTCTTACTGGCCGGTTGACCAAAAATAATTTTAAATCCTATATCAGTAAAAGGATTGACGTATTTGGACATGATATTCTATTTTTAGCAAAGGTAACTATTTAAATCCATAAACATAAAAAACAATCCCAAACTTTACAGATTTATAGCCTTTTATAGTAAGCTGTCTCCCTTTCAATTCCTCCAAACAAACAAGAGAAATGTTCTATTTTTCAGATTAAGAAAGAAAACAAAACTATTGAAGATGGTAATCCGGAATTAAAAGCATCCATATTATCACATATATATGCATATTACCGCCACAATACAGCATATATTTTCAGATGATATGCATTTTCTTTAAAGAAATAAATGATGTTCCTCGGTGAGCAATAAGCCATTCCTCGGTGAGGAACACATCCTTCCTCACCGAGAAAGCCTTCCATACTCACCGACCAAGTTATAAAAGCCCTCGGAAAAGCCCGTTTATAGGCTAGTTCATCATCACAAGCGCACAAAAGAAAAATGATAAAGCAAACTACATACGGGCAAGCAGTAAGCATATAGATAGCAATACAGAGGAATTATTTATTTTTAGACAGGAATTATCCAGGACAACAAACAACCCTACATTCTTTCATCCAAAATGCAGAGCGTTTTTTCCTTCACCACAAACAAGTGACTGATATATTAAAAACAGAAAGAATAGAATATACCCTTTTTCAAATCAGCACATTTTTAATCCCATCCTTTCAACAACCATACTCTTTCAGAGTCTGCATCAACTTCGCTCCATTGATCGGCTTCACCAGATAATCATCACAACCGGCTTTCAACGCAGCTACCCGATCGGCATCAAAGGCATGAGCAGTCAGGGCGATAATCGGAATTTCAGCATTAAACTTCCGGATCTCCGAGGTTGCAGTACGCCCGTCCATAACAGGCATCTTCATATCCATCAGTACCAGATCCACCGGTTGGGTACGGACAATTTCAACTGCCTCCAGTCCATTCGGTGCGTGTAACAACTGGCATTTGTTTTTCAAGATAGAAGATACCAAAAAGAAGTTACTTTGAATATCTTCAACGACCAGCACTCTTTTAGGTACTTTCTTTGTTTCTTCGGAGTCAAGAATGCTTTCATTATCTGCATCCTTCTCATTATTCCGACGTGAAGAAGTCGGCTCGCTGTCAACCGAATCGAACTGGCATGGCAAAACCGCCCAAAATAAAGACCCTTTATCAAATTCCGACTCAAAGCCTATCTCTCCCCTGCAAGCCTCAACGATGGCTTTACAAATAGACAGTCCCAGTCCGGTTCCCTGTGCAAATTCATCCAGTTTCTCAAAACGATGGAACACCTTGTCTTTTTTATCTTCCGGTATACCAATACCTGTATCGCGAACGTAAAGACGAATATCTCCGTCTATCTTTTCATACCCCATTTCAATAGTTCCTTTGGAGGTATATTTGATAGCATTAGTTACAAAGTTAGTGAGAATCTGCGCTAACCGGTTTTTATCCAAACGAACGGTACAGGTTTCATAAGGATTCACGGGAACTAACCGAACCTGCGGATTTACTACACGACGATGCATCGAAGCAGCTAATTCGTTGAAATAAACAGCCAAATCAAAATCTTCGTATTTCAGTTCTACCGAGCCGGCTTCTATTTTCGAAAGATCCAGTATGTCGTTAATCAGTTTCAAAAGCAACTCATTGTTGGCATTGATAATCTGAATAAATTCTTCTTTTTCTTCTTGATCTTCCGTCACCATCAATAAATCGGAAAAACCAACGATAGCATTTAACGGTGTACGGATTTCGTGGCTCATATTTGCCAGAAAGGCGGATTTCAACTTATCGGATTGTTCAGCACGACTTCTTGCCGTTTCAAGTTCACCTATCATGTGCTGTCGCTCGGTAACATCATCTACGCGAATCACGACACCGTCAACATCTCCCTGTTCATTAAATATGGGAGTAGCAAAGACTTCTATGACATGCTTGTTATCCAGATTAAACAAGATAGACTCTACCTGACCGGATTTCCGGGCACGTTGCATCACACAGTTCTCACAAGGAGTGGTGCGATTATGGGCCGTCAGATAGCAAAGCTCCCCTTTTTTGTAAGCCTCATAAGAAAGGCTTTTACTACAAAGCGAGATATTCTCCCATTGTACGATATAGTCGTTCGCAATATATGCCAATCCCGAATTAATATTGTTCAATACCAACTCATTCTGACGAATCAATTGGATCATTCTTTGTTCGCTCTCAAGGAGTTCTTTTTTTGAGCGCACCGCTTCTTCGTAAAGATTATCATATTTGTTTTGCCACAGAACACGTTCGGTGACATCCTGACTAATCACCATATAATTCATAATTTCCGACTTTTCATTATGTACGAAAGAAACGGTAATCTCGAAGAATTTTATACCGGACAGATTAGTAGGAAAAAGATGACGCACGTCATCAAAATTATATTTTGCCATGAAACGCACTGTTTCTCCTTTTCTGACCTGTTCTTTGATTTCATCAGAGAAACTAGTGTAATTAAATAGATTATAGCCCAGAATATCCTTTTTGTCTTTTATCCCCATTGATCTCAACCGCGAATAATTGACATCTATCATGAGACCGTCCTTATCATACAACTCCAAGCCTACAGACAGGTCATTAAAGATGTTGTGCAATAAGTTGTCAGCTATCCCATTTTCCAAAGTCTGTTCCATGCAGCAAAATTTGTATAGTATTACAATATTGATTGTTTATCCAAGCAAAGTTACTACAAAAAAGTGAAATGCGGAAAGATATAGTGATAGAATTGAGTTACAAGGGTTTTAGTTGAAGTGGCTATAATTCGTGAAGCCAGTACAATCACAGCAAAAGCCAAATCCTGACGCCACAACGTTACTTGTTCGTAACCATGCCCGATAATGCGACAAACGGGTATGGATGGCGAAACAAGACACTAAGGAATAGTGAGTTACCTACAACTCACGCAAAAAATTTGGTTACAGAAAAAGATTGCGCCGTTCCTCCCCGTTTTGCGTACCGACATCGGACTCTTCACCAACTAATTTTGAAACCAAAAAATTAAGGACGATGAAGAGTACATTTTCAGTCATCTACTACCTCAAGCGTCAGGTAGTGAAAAAGGACGGGACAGTTCCCGTCATGGGACGCATCACGGTGGACGGCAGCCAGACGCAGTTCAGCTGCAAACTGACTGTCGACCCGAAGCTGTGGGACACCAAAGGGGGACGTGTCACGGGCAGAAGCACGGCGGCACTTGAAACGAATCGTATGCTTGACAAGATGCGGGTGCGCATCAACAAGCACTATCAGGAAATCATGGAGCGTGACAACTTCGTCACGGCGGAGAAGGTGAAGAACGCCTTTCTCGGATTGGAACACCGCTACCACACGCTGATGCAGGTGTTCCGCCGGCACAACGAGGACTATGAGAAACAGGTGGAGGCTGGCATGAAAGCCAAAGGCACGCTGTTGAAGTACCGCACCGTTTACAAGCACCTGCAAGAGTTCCTCACCATCCGCTACCATGTGAAGGACATCGCCCTGAAAGAGCTTACCCCGGCTTTCATCTCCGACTTCGAGATGTTCCTGCGCACGGACAAGCACTGCTGCACCAATACCGTGTGGCTGTACGTCTGCCCGCTACGGACGATGGTGTTCATCGCCATCAACAACGAGTGGCTGACACGCGACCCGTTCCGCGAGTATGAAATCAAAAAGGAAGAAACGACACGCAGTTTCCTTACCAAAGAGGAAATACGCCTGTTGATGGAAGGCAAACTGAAAAACGCCAAACAGGAACTGTACCGCGACCTCTACCTGTTCTGCGCCTTCACCGGATTGTCATTCTCGGATATGCGCAACCTCACGGACGAGAATATCCGTACCTACTTCGACGAACACGAGTGGATAAACATCAACCGCCAGAAAACGGGTGTGGTGTCCAATATCCGCCTGCTTGACATCGCCAACCGCATAATCGGCAAATACCGGGGACTGTGCGGGGACGGCAGGATATTCCCCGTCCCGCATTATAACACGTGCCTTGCAGGTATCCGTGCCGTCGCCAAGCGTTGCGGCATCACCAAGCATATCACGTGGCATCAAAGCCGCCACACGGCAGCCACGACAGTTTTCCTTTCCAACGGCGTACCCATCGAAACGGTCAGCTCCATGCTCGGACACAAGAGCATAAAGACGACGCAGATTTACGCGAAGATAACCAAAGAAAAGCTCAATCAGGACATGGAGAACCTTGCGGCAAGGTTGAACGGCATCGAGGAATTTGCAGGTTGTACCATCTAAAAAAGAGAAGCCATGAAGCGAGACATAATCATCATAGAAGACAAGGCGGTCAGCGTAACCGGTAATGACGTGTGGATGACCGCCACCGAAATAGCCGGACTGTTCCATACGACCGTCCCGGCAGTGAACGCCGCCATCAAAGCCGTCCGCAAGTCGGACGTGCTGAACGACTACGAGGTGTGCCGCTACATGCAGCTTGAAAACAGGCTGTACGCGGATGTGTACGCACTTGAAATCATCATCCCGGTCGCTTTCCGACTGAACACCTACAACACCCACCTGTTCCGCACATGGCTGGTGAGAAAGGTACTCGCCAAAGAGAAACAGCAGGCATACGTTATGTTTATACCGAGCGGAAATGTTGGCTATTGTTGAAGATAAAGCCCCATTCTAAAAGTAAAAGCTACCTTAGAGGTAGCTTTTTTTGCGGCAGGGCGGGATTCGAACCGTTATCATATCTTACTTTTACTTTTCTTATTTTACTCTGATTATTAGGTATTTACAAATTTTATTACCTATCTTTACCTAACCTTACAAAGGTAAAATATGGTAATATTAAGCATTTCTGTCCGAAATATGTCCGAGAAATATGAAAGTGAATTTTTATTTAGATAAGCCCTATAATCCCGATATTTCGCCTGAAAAGGTCAAACAGGAATTGGCAAAGGTTGGAGGGAAAAAGAAGAACCTTGCACAAAAGTTCTGGAATCCATCGCCCACTGCACTGTATCTCTTCTTTTCACCGGATAAATCCTGTAGGATAAAATACAGGACAAACTATAAGATATTGCCCAAAAGTTGGGATTTTGAAAAGGAAAGGCTTAAACCAAGTGCCAGCGGAGCGTTGGAATTCAATGTTGAACTGAACAACCTTGCAAACTGCTGTACAAGGGAAGCAATGCGAAAAAAAGAAACAAACCAGTTTCTTTCCAAAGAGGATTATAAACAGATTGTACAGGACTGTATTGACAGGGACAATGCCGTCAATAGTGAAATATCCATTTCCCACCTGAAAACCCAGTTCCTTTCCTACAAATCCAATTTTGTCAAAGAGGGTACGTTAAAAGAATACCGGACAGTCTTTAAGGGATTGGAGGATTTTGAGAAGCATAAGGGAACAAAACTTATCCTTAGGGAAATGGACGGTAAATTTCTCGATCAGTTTGAGGTATTTCTAAGCAGGAAAAAGAACACGAACGATGGAGATAAAGAGGGCTTGCTGAATGACACCATCCACAAGTACATCTCCACGTTAAAGGTATTCCTAAAGTGGTGCAACGACAATGATTATTTGGTGCATCCCGATGTCTTCAAGACCCAGAAGACAAACTTTAAGAAGAAAGCCTACAATGAGATCATTGCCCTGTCAGAATCCGAAATACAGAAACTGATGAACCATGATCTTTCGGACAGACCCAGTCTGGAAAGGGTACGGGATCTGTTCTGTCTATTGTGCTACACAGGGCAAAGATTTGAGGATCTGATCAACTTTGACCCAAAGGACATAAAAAACAATGCTTGGGACTTCATTTCGGTAAAAGTCAAAAAAAGGGTGATCGTACCTTTTGAGGGGTATATTGCCCCAGCAAAGGATATCTTGGAGCGTATCGGTTACTCCGTGCCCAAGATATCCAACCAGAAGTTCAATGAATATATCAAAACTGTCGGCAAACTGGCAGGAATGGACGAAATCATAAAGATCACAAGGTATTCAGGTAAGCAAAAGCTGGTGATAGAAAAAAGGAAGTACGACTTCCTATCGAGCCATGTCGGCAGAAGATCAATGGTAACGAACCTATTGAGCAGGAACGTACCCATTACACTTGTGCAGAAACTGACCGCACATTCCGACATAAGGACTTTAATGAAATACGAATCGGCAAACACGGATTCGTTAATCGATGCACTGAACAAATTTTAAAATTATGAACAGTAAATATTTCAGAAGAAGAAAACCGTTTGACTTTGATCCGCATCCATTGGACGTGGGCGTCCCTTTTTCCAAGAACGATACGCATGCGGATGTACACTTTCTTATAAAAGTTCAGCGACTTCCAGAGAGTCAACTTGAAGATCTCTTTTTGCGCCACTTCAACTATTACAAAGCTGAATTCAACGATACTGACGGCAGAGAGTTTTTTAAAGAATTATGGCAGACTGTTAATTCCGAGCTAAAAAAGGAAAGAAGCAAATCACAGGAAAAGCTGTCGGCGACACAGAAAAGAAGAAACGACCTTAGAATACAGAAATTCCAGTATTTCATCGAGAATATCCTTCCCAAATATGACCGATGGAATTTCACGGTAAGTCTGTCAAAAAAATATGAGATAGTCAGCGAGCAACTATTGCAAGAAGTAAAGAGCAAAACTCAAATAGAATTCCAGCGGACACAGGAATTGATCGATTCGGCATTTACGAAACTTGCCAATTCATCCAATGCAAGTACAGAATCCAATATAAATACCATAAAAACTATTCTGGAGAACTATCTAGATTCGAACAAAGAGGAACAGGAAGAATTAAAAAAGCAATTCATCCAGAAACAAAATCTCGATCGTTTGCTAGCACAGTATAATACGACATTAAAAGAATTGGATGAATTTAAAGAACAGGTTAAAAAGCTCAAAAAAGAGAAATCCCGATTGAATTCCTTGGATCATCATAAAATCAATATACTGAACGGCGACAAACTTAATCTGATCGCGTTGTTTGATGAATTTATGAAAGCAAAGATAATAATCAACGGAAAAGCAGAAACATTCCTAGGGACTAACGCCCATATAACATGGGCAAAAATCATTTCCAATCATTTTTTGGAACATGATAAGCCAATTCCATTCGGAACAGTAGAGAACTATTTTTGTGACGGTAAACCCACCGACATTGACAATTCAGATCGCAAATTCAAAATTATTCCAATTGAATAGCCAGAAGATAAATCATACCACCCCCTTGCAGAGATGCCGTTCAAAATTCTGAACGGCATTTTTTGTGGTCTTGCTTGCCCAATTTTGTGTCAAGTTAATTAAACGAAGAAAGTGGCCATGACTTCGACATTCTTAAATTGATAAACATGAGCAAAGTATGATTACACTGGATCGAAATGCCCTTAGAGATTGTGTCAAGGATGCAGTTAGGGAAGAACTACAGGTTTTTATTTCAAAGGTTGGTAATATGGACGATCCTCCGCAAAAAAAGCAACCGACAAAACTAATGACCAAAAAGGAAATGGCAAACGAGCTTGATATTTCCCTTGTCAGCCTGACCGAATGGATGAAACAGGGGCGTATTCCCTATAAACGTATGGGAAAGCGCATTTACTTCAACAAAGAAGATGTTATGGCATCCATGACGAACTTCAACCATAACAAAGGAGGTAAATAATGATCTCGTTTAACCAGGACATAGCCACTGCATTGGATAGGGCTATAGTAAAAATAACAGATAAATTTTTAGAACCTCCGATCATGATAACAATCAGCAATTCCGATTCCGTTATCGGTACATTAGGAAATTTCAGCGCATCCACCGGAAAGGCCAAGAGTAGGAAAACATTCAATGTGATTTCATTGGTCGCTGCTGCATTGAGCGGAAAACAGATATTACAGTATAAGGTCAAAGTTCCCATAAACCGTCCATTGGTACTGTACTGCGATACGGAGCAGAGCAGATTCCATTGCCACAGGTTGATTTCAAGGGTTTACAAACTCATAAATTACCCGACAACGGAAGTCCATGAAAACCTAAAATTTATATCCCTGAGGGAATACCCCACTAAAGAGCGCATAAGTATCATCGAATATGCCCTGTCCAAATATGCGGGCAAAATATGTCTGGTCATCATAGACGGGATCAGGGATCTTGTTTACGACATCAATAATGCTACGGAAGCGACCGAAATTACCGGCAAGCTGATGAAATGGTCACAGGAGCTGAATATACACATCCATACCGTACTGCACCTAAACAAGGGTGATGACAACACCAGAGGGCATTTGGGGACAGAATTGAACAATAAGGCTGAATCCATATTACAGGTCACCAAAAGCGATCTGGATACAAACTACAGCACCGTGGCGCCAAAGTTCATCAGGGATATCGAGTTTGAGCCATTTACCTTTTTTATCGATGATGGTTTGCCCGTACTGGATGAGAACTTTGACCTGTCAGGTACAGTATCGAGAAAGGGATTCGACTATCAGGAGCTTTCCAAAGAGAACCATCGGGAAGTGTTACAGGAAATGTTCAACGGCAGTGAAATAACCTGCACATATGATGAATATGTTGGCAGATTACGGAATGCGTATCTGGCAAAGGGCTTCAATTTCGGCATCAATAAAGCCAAACAGCTGAAGACATTTCTGGAAAACAAACGGATGGTCATCAAAAACGATAAGACCTACCGGTTCAACCCTGAATTCTATTATTAAAAAACAGGTTTAGTTTAGTCCGCCCCTATATAGTAATAGACTAAACTAAACCTACTTTAAAATTAAGATTATGACATGTGATGAATTAAAGCGCATACCGCTCATATCCATATTAAATTATCTACAGATACCATGCGCAAGGATGAACAGCCGTGAAGCATGGTTTAAAAACCCATTCAATGGAGGAGACGAAAGAACGGCTTCGACAAAGTTGGATATCCATAGGAATATCTGGTACTCGCATTCGGAAGGATTCGGAGGAAATAACATTGACTTCCTGATGAAGTTTTTGGATACGGAAAACCTATCAACTGTTTTAGATTGGGCTGATGAAAGAAAAAATATCTTTTCTTTTCACCAGCAGACCGTATTGGATAAAGTACAGGTCATGCAACAAGAAAATGAACGCGCTTACACCATCCTTTCCGTTGAGCCTCTCGGAAACAAAGCTCTGACAGACTATCTGACCGACGTACGCAAAATAGATATTGAAATTGCCAGAGTATACTGTCAGGAAATCTATTACCGGACGGCAAAAGGACAGACGTACTTTGCCGCAAGTTTTAAGAATGATGCAGGTGGATACGAACTGCGCAACAGCTATGATAAACGCTCCCTATTGACAAAGGGGATCACCACGATCGATAACGGCAACAAAGATGTTGTTTTGTTTGAGGGCTTCACGGATCTGCTATCCTTTATGACGTTAAAAAAGAATGCAGGTAAGCCGTATCTAAATACGAACTTCTGTATCCTGAATACGACCGCCAATCTGCAAAAAGCATATCCATTCTTAGGGCGACATAACGGAATAACAAGCTATCTGGACACAGATAGCAGTGGTTTAAAATCGTACAACAGTTTGCGAAGCCATTTTGAAAAAACGCACACCGTAAAAAATGGAATGGAAGAATTGCAGAGGCAAGACAACAGGATCAAGGATGTCAATGACTATCTGATTTTCACATCATCCAAAGAACAGACCCAAAATATTCAATCGGGAAGAAAACTATCGAATAGGTAGGAAGCAAGGTTGTGTTTTGGTGACCCCAAAACCGATTGGCTCCCGATGGTCACAGCTAAAAAGAAACAAGATGAAAAATAACAAGAAAAAAGGCGGAAGACCCGCACTCGAAAATAAAAAACAGTTCAGGATCAATGTCCGTTTCGATGAAAGCGAACATAACAGAGTTTTGCATAATGCAAAAATTGCAGGTATGAGCAAATCGGAATGGGTACGCAAATCTGCGATCCTACGAAAAATTACACCTAGGTTTACCGAAGAACAATTGAAAGCTTTTAGGGCGATTACTGGGGCTTCGAACAATCTAAATCAGCTAACTAAAAAAGCACACCAGTCTGGACTGATTGAGGTGACACAGGAATGCAAAAATACGATCCATCACATTAACCATTGTATCAATAAACTACTGCACCATGATAGCGAAGATAATTGAGGGCCGATCTTTCGGCGGATGCGTTGGATACGCCCTGAAAAAAGATAGTGAGATTATCCATGTAAATGGATTACGGACGGATTCGGCAAAGACCATCACACAGGACTTTAATTTTCAGCGGATGCTGAATCCAAGATTGGGCAAGGCAGTCGGACACATTATTCTTTCGTGGAATACAGAAGATAAAAACAAGCTGAATAATGACATCATGCTATCCGCAGCTAAGCGTTATTTATCAAAATTAGATATTAGGGATACCCAATGCTTAATGGTGCGCCACCACGACCGCCAACATGATCATATCCATATTATTTTTAATCGGGTAAACGATCATGGCAAAACTATCTCCAATAGCAATCAGCGGTATAAGAGCTTTAAAGCTTGTAAAGAATTAAATGCATTATATGGCTTTAAGCAGTCCGAAGGAAAACGAAATGTCAACAGAGGTAGACTGAAAGGTAATGATCTAACGAAATACCAAATTTACGACACCGTCAAGGCAGGCATACGACACAGTAAAAACTGGAAGGAACTACAAAATTATATCCGTTACAGAGGTGTGGAAATGCAGTTTAAATATAGATTGGGGTCGGATGAGGTTCAAGGTATTTCGTTCATCAAAGATGAACAGACATTTCGGGGTTCTGCCATAGACCGCTCATTGAGCTTCGGACAGATCGACAAGGCTTTAAATAGCATAGATAATTCTATTGAACTAAATCAAATTACTGGAAGCTATGTTTCGAAGGATCATTCTATAGACAGAAATATCGGAGAAACACTTGGTCACATAACATCAGCTTTATTTTCGAACCCCGAAATTACACCAGAGCAAGATGATCCGTTGATCAAGAAAAGAAAAAAGAAAGAGAATTACGGACTAAAACGTTAATACCATGAACACAGAATTAGAAAATATACAGCAACAGGTAAGCGCATTGCAGGAAAACACAGACTTGATCACGCAGGATATTGTACGAATAATGCCTACAATTGTCTCCCTACTTTCTGAAAATGAAAAGAAAATGCAGGAATTTCATGAAATGCGAGCAAAGGATCAGGAACTACTACAACAGATCAAGCAATTTATTAAAAGAGAAAACGATGTACTATCTAAGATCATTAACGATTATGGGACACTTCAGGATGTAGCTAATGAAATCTCCACAATAACTAGACAGGAATTAGCTGTATTAACAATCAAAGAAAAAGACATTGTTTCAAAGATAGCTGAAATTCCTGATCAGGTCATTGTAAAACATCATTACGGCATTGATCTCAAATCAACACCTCTGATCATTGTTATGATAGCATTATCTACCATTATTTCGCTAGGTCTCGGTGTTCTATACGAGAAGAACAAACAATTAGACGATAGAAAATCGTATGAAATGCGTTACCGAATGATAGAATTGGAGCTACCGCATGTAACATCGCATATCGATTCTACTCATTCTCTTAACCCTAAGAAATTCCATAATTTGGTGATTAAAAGAGAGGAAGAAAATAAACTATTAAACAGTATAGACCAAAAACGTCAGGAGATCAAAAACTTAAACAGTCCTGAATAACGGCTCGGCGACTTGGCGAAGTAGCGAAGCTGTATCGAAGATACAAAAGCGGAGCTATTTAGCCAAGTCGCTTGTTGTAAGCAGTCCGCGAAGCGGCGGCTTACGGCAAGCGACGTAAGTCGCCGAGCCATTGTTAGCAAGGAGCGCAGCGGATTGCTAACAACGTGCCGCGTATTGGCGATGGGCGGGATTTTTAGCACTGAACTTTAATCGAAGAACAGAAGTTGAATTTTGCACTTCCGTTGATACGAAGCCGTTCAGCCCGCCTATTGCCAATACGATGTTGTACGACGTAGTTATGTTTTGGGTTTTAGTCCAGCTAAATATTTTCGTATGTCATTTTCTAATTTATCCGGGTATTTGTACTCTAATTTTTTTGACAATTCAGTTCCTATTTCTGAAACTAAATCAGTCATTGAAAATAGAGCAGTCCAATTTTCCTTTATATCGCTCCCTGAAAATGTTTGTTCTGTTTTAGCCCACATTTCCTGGTTAAGATACTTTTTGAAAAGTCGTCCATATTTATTGGTCGTTATGTTCCAATTGTGTTCACTTGCAATGTGCCATTCAATTAAAGGAATTAGATATTCTGTGCGAATAACGGTTTCCGACATAAATTTCGCATAGAATATTTCATCTCTCACAAGACACTTTGCCACGTAAGTTGTGTCCCACCAAAAATCGTTTATTAGATTTTGAAACTCTTTTTCAGACGGTTTTTTGATAATGGAAATTTGATAAGTTGGTTTCAGCATTTGCTTTGTAATACCATCTTTATCAATTAAAATTTTATAACCAATATCCCAATCTTCTGGTAATTCTTTCTCTTGCGTTTCCTTTATAAATTTTGATTTGCTGTAAAGTTTAAAATCTACTTTCACACCGTCTTCATAAAGTAGCATTTTCATTGCGTGTTTATGGTTAAAACAACTTTCGTCTTCTTCAATCATAGCAATTGGATTTCCGAATTTAAGCGTCCAGCTTTTGTCTGAAATGTAATTTGTATTATCCTCAAAAACAAATTCAATGTCTAAATCACTAAATTCGTCAACAAGTGCTAAAGGATTTACAAGTGAACTTGTCAGAAGAAGAACTCTTACATCTTCGTTTTTCTCCGACCATTCTATAATTGTTCTTAACTTTTCTTCTCTGACTTTCATTTTGTTTGGTTCGGTTTTACTATGTCGTACAACGTTTGGCAAATTGGCGATGGAGCCGACTTTTAGCACAAATGTTGAATAGAATTACTAATCTTCAACATTGCACAAAAGTTCAATAGAAGTACTTCACCGGCTCTATTGCCAATTTGTTTGTTATGTGCCGTTTTATTCCATTTTATACATTTAACAATTGCTGAAACGTAAAGTCGGGTTTAAACATTTCAATTTCGTTTTGAGTTGATTCTTCTTGTGCTTCTTTGCCATAGATAAACATTTGCTGTTCATAATTTTTAACAGCCTCTTCAATGCTATTAAATTTTCCATCGGCTAGATTATCAGACAATATCAAGGCATCCACCAACCCACTATTTACTCCCTGCCCTGCAAAAGGCGGCATCAAATGTGCGGCATCCCCAATCATTGTTATGGGTAATGGGCGCTTGCTTTTCCAAGGCTTTTCTAAAGGAAATATCCGTGTAGCCAATCCTACAAATGACAACGTCGTATGAATCAATTCTTTGTAGCGTTCGTCCCAATCGGAAAATTCTTTCAGAAGAAAATCAACGACACTATTTCTGTTTTGAAAATCTACCTGCGTTTGGTTTTTCCATTCATCAGGTGTTTTAAAACTTATTCCAAAATGCAATGCACCATTATTATTGGGGTTAGCAAATAATAAATTACCTTGGTGAGATGCCATTAGCCGGTTTCCATTGCATAGCTGAAAAAATCCAGGACAGTTTATCTCTGGTTGATGAATATCGGCTTGTATATTGAAAGTACCTGTTTCTTCAACTTCCGTGTCGGTAACAAATTTTCTTACCTTGGACATCCTGCCATTGGCAAGAATAACCAAATCTGCTGTTTCACTCGGTTTATTCTCAAAAGTTAGTGTCCACTTCTTCTTACCAGGTTCAAGCATAACAAGTTTTCTATCCCAAATAACCGTGTCGTTTTCTAAACTATTCAACAAGATAGCCCTTAAGTCATTTCTGTTTATTTCAGGATTGTCAAATCGATTTTCGGGCTTTACATTTTTTGTGGATAAAATATTGCCTTTTTCATCAGCAATATTTACACCCATTGGTAAGGCTAAGTCATAATAAGTTTGTAACAATCCCGCTTTTTTCATTGCTTCCTGACCTGAACCTTTGTGTAGGTCAAGGGTTCCACCAAAAATTCTTGCCTCTCGGTCGTTGTCTCTTTCGTAAACTGAAACGTCTATGCCGTTTTGCTGTAATAATTTTGCCATAGTCAGTCCAACGGGTCCACCACCAATTATTGCAACGTTCTTATCACTAAGTAAATTCATTTGTTTGTCTGTATCTATTCGCATTGTCATTCAAAAATGGCACATAACGTCCGGCGGCTTGACGCAGGGCGGGTTTTTACCACTACCTTTCAATCGAAGCCGATACCGTAAAATTAGAAAAAAATGTTCAATCGAAGACGTTTACCCCGCCTTGCGTTTCAAGCCGATTGTTGTGGGCTGTTTTTTTTGTCTGTCGAGTTATACATTCATTAGCTGTTGAAAAGTAAAGCTCGGATTTCGCATTTCTATTTCATTCTTTGTCGAGTCCGCTTGTGCTTCTGTTGCGTAAACAAACATTCGTTGTTCATAGTCATCAATAGCACTTTGTATCGTTCCAAATTTCCCGTTTGTAAGATTTTCTGACAAAATCAAAGCGTCCATTAGTCCAATGTTTACGCCCTGCCCTGCAAAAGGTGGCATTAGGTGAGCTGTGTCGCCAATTAAAGTTATGGGTAACGGACGATTACTCTTCCAAGGCTTTTTGTCTAGCGGAAATATTTTTATTGTTAAACCAACGAAAAAAGTTGTTGAACGAATTAACTCCTTGTATTCATTGCTCCAATTTGAAAACCTGTTTGTCAAGAACTCGGAAACGCTTTTTGTGTCCTTAAAATCTAATCCTTTTCCATTATTCCATTCTTCAGGCTTTTTGAAAATGACACCGTAAGTTAACATTCCGTTGTTAAATGGATTCGCAACTAATAAATTCCCTTGATGTGCGGTCATTAGTCTATTGTTGTTGCACAACTTATAAAATTCAGGGCAGTTCGTTTCTGGTTCAGGAATGTCGCCCTGAATAATAAAAGTACCTGTTTCTTCGACTTCATTATCTGAAACAAAATTTCTTATTTTAGACATTCCACCATTGGAAACAATAATAAAGTCGGCCAATGCAGTTGGCTTATTTTCAAAATGTAGCAGCCATTTTCCGTTTTCTTGTTCAAGCCCAATAGATTTTCTATCCCAAACAACTGTGTCATTTTTCAAGCTGCCAAGCAACATTTTTCGCAACGCGTTTCTATTTATTTCGGGGTTGTCAAACTTATTTTCGAGTGTCGGGTTTCTTGTTGCTATAATGTTACCCTTCTCATCAGCAAAGT
Organism: Bacteroides sp. 1_1_30; assembly: GCF_020982715.1. NCBI lineage: Bacteria > Pseudomonadati > Bacteroidota > Bacteroidia > Bacteroidales > Bacteroidaceae > Bacteroides > Bacteroides sp. 1_1_30. The sequence goes on along the minus strand of NZ_JAJKHN010000004.1, from coordinate 72,879 downwards.
TTACGCCCATAGGTAGCGCCAAATCATAGTAGGTTTGCAACAATCCTACTTTTTTCATTGCTTCTTGTCCTGAATTTTTGTGAAGGTCAAGCGTTCCGCCCCAAACTCGTGCTTTTGGGTTTTCATCTCTTTCGTAAACGGTAATGTCAATACCGTTTTGTTGTAACAAGTTTGCCATTGTTAGTCCAACTGGTCCGCCACCGATAATTGCAACTTTTTTATTGTTTAATAAACTCATATTTCGATAGTCATTTGATGTTTGTCGTGTCGTGTGCAAAATAGCCCACAACGGTTCTCAGCTATACGCAGGCAGGGATTTTAACCACTGAACTTCCTACGAAGAACTGAACTTCAAATTTACCACTTCACTGTCATAGAAGCACGAAACCCCTGCTTGCGTATAGGTGATGTTATGCTGTCGGCTTTCATTTTTTCTTCTTTCTCGTTAATTTATCGAGCAAAGTTACTAAATTTGCCGTTGTATAATTATAAAAGAATATCTCTGTGATTTGAATTCAAGTATTCACCTGTAAGAAGTTACTAATGACAAAAAAGAAATTGCCCGTTCGTTTTACGGGTCAGCACTTTACTATTGATAAAGTGCTAATAAAAGATGCAATAAGACAAGCAAATATAAGTAATCAGGATACGGTTTTAGATATTGGGGCAGGCAAGGGGTTTCTTACTGTTCATTTATTAAAAATTGCCAACAATGTTGTTGCTATTGAAAACGACACAGCTTTGGTTGAACATTTACGAAAATTATTTTCTGATGCCCGAAATGTTCAAGTTGTCGGTTGTGATTTTAGGAATTTTGCAGTTCCGAAATTTCCTTTCAAAGTGGTGTCAAATATTCCTTATGGCATTACTTCCGATATTTTCAAAATCCTGATGTTTGAGAATCTTGAAAATTTTCTGGGAGGTTCCATTGTCCTTCAGTTCGAACCTACACAAAAGTTATTTTCAAGGAAGCTTTACAATCCATATACCGTTTTCTATCATACTTTTTTTGATTTGAAACTTGTCTATGAGGTAGGTCCTGAAAGTTTCTTGCCACCGCCAACTGTAAAATCAGCCCTGTTAAACATTAAAAGAAAACACTTATTTTTTGATTTTAAGATTAAAGCCAAATACTTAGCATTTATTTCCTGTCTGTTAGAGAAACCTGATTTATCTGTAAAAACAGCTTTAAAGTCGATTTTCAGGAAAAGTCAGGTCAGGACAATTTCGGAAAAATTCGGTTTAAACCTTAATGCTCAAATTGTTTGTTTGTCTCCAAGTCAATGGTTAAACTGTTTTTTGGAAATGCTGGAAGTTGTCCCTGAAAAATTTCATCCTTCGTAGTTCAAAGTCGGGTGGTTGTCAAGATGATTTTTCTGGTTTGGTGTCGTCTTTTAAGCTGCCGCATAACAACATCTGTTTTAACGAAACGAATATACGGAAAATTTCGCTTAACCAACCCTATATACGTGTTTCGTTATTTGACTTTTCTTTCTACATAAGATATTGATATATTTGTATTTAAAAAATAAAACCGCACAAATAGCGAAACAAAATATTATAAAATACTATTTCCCTGATATGAATAGCGAAATCATACTTGAAACCTTCGAAAAGAGATTGCTGATGCAGAGATATGCTGGCAATACCATTAGATCGTACAAGGATTACGCTAGTATATTTCTTAAACATGTTAGTAAATATCCCTCCCTTGAAGAAATTCCACTGTCAGATATTGAGGCGTTTATAAACGAAAAAGTTCAAAATGGGAAAATTAGTGTTTCCTATCAAAAAGGATTAGTGGGCGCAATCAAGAAGATGTACGAACTGATATTGGACAAAAAAATCCAACTGGATTACTTATACCCGAAACGCTCATTTTCTAAATTACCTAAATTCTTTTCAAAAGAAGAAGTAAGAAATATTCTCGATAACACTCAAAATCTAAAACACAAGGCTATTCTGATGACAATCTATAGTTGTGGACTACGTCTTAGCGAACTGTTGAATCTCAAAATCAAAGACATAAAATCTTCCGATGGAATTATCAGAATCCATCAAAGCAAAGGTAATAAAGATCGGATTGTATCATTACCAGACAAATTGCTGGCGACTTTGAGACATTATTATCAAGCATTCAAGCCAAAGGAGTACCTCTTCGAAGGTGAGAAGGGTGGCAAGTATAGCGAACGAAGTGTACAGTTGATTCTGAAAAAAGCATTGATCAAAGCAAATGTTCAGTCGGAAGGCTCTGTACATACTGGGCGACATTCTTATGCCACACATTTAATCCAATCAGGTATCGATATCCGAATTGTAAAAGAGTTATTGGGTCATGAAAATATAAAAACGACTATGATCTACACTCATATCACTGACATAGACAAGCAAAAGACTCCTAGCCCTCTTGATTTTTTATAAGAATAAGATGAACTTTTCACGCTCTATAGAAACAAGCATTATGTTCCAATCATTCTTTAAGAAGGGTTATTCTTCTAGCTTAACTTAACTTTGCTTAGGTTATTGAATAATCAATATTCAGATATAATTTGTCCGAAATGTGTCCGAAAAAAGAAAAAGCCACTGATTATCAGTGGCTTTTGTCGGGGTGGCAGGATTCGAACCCTTGGAGCCTTCATCGCAATATATGGTTACACTTGCTATCCTCATATGAACTTTCCTGTTTCGGCCTGCCGCTACAGCCCCTACCGCCTTCATTATAGTTTTTGTCATACTTAAAGCCCCCCTTTCCCAACGTATTAAAGAATGAAACTGCTCCCAGAACGAGCTGGAAGTACGATGGCATTGGAAACCCAAGCGCACATGAGATTGAGCAAGTGATTACGACTAAGCGTAAACAGATTGCAAAAGTAATCTTTTTATTTCTAACTACAAAATCAACATCATAACGGCTTGCGGTAGTTCGCTTCCAGCACCTCGCGCAGCACCGTTTCCGGGTAAAGCACCTTCCCTCCCAAAAGGATAAAGGGCAACACGCGGTTGTTGCGGTATTCTTGCAAGGTGCGTCGGCTCACACGGAGCAGTTCCGACACCTCGCCGTCCGTCAGGTAACGCTCCCCGTCCAACGGAGGACGGTAACTTTCCAGAAATGCGGACAGCCATTTCGAGCCTTTGCGCATATTCTGCATAACAGAGGCTATCGGCTCGTCTTCCATTGTAAAAACATCGTTGTTCTCGTTCATCATAACTTCGGATTCAGTGGGTGAATAAATCAAATCATCTGCCGTGCGGATAGAGCGTGCCGACAAGCGGTATCAGCCGCTTCACCTCCTCCGGCTTGTAATAGAACCTGCGGTTTATCTGCGAGTAGCCGATAAGCCGCCTGTCGCGCAGCGTCTGCAACGTGCGCGGGCTTATTCTCAACTGCCCGCAGACCTCCTCGCCCGTGAGCCATCTTTCCATGCGCCCTGTGTCGCTTTTGCGCCTCAGGGCGGCGACCTTCTCCGAAAGTGCGCCGAACGCCGCCATCATCATCTCGAAGGTCTTTTTCTCGATAGATACTATTTCCATATTCATGCAATTATCGGTTTGCCCGCAAAGGTAACGGTACGGTTCCGAACACGTGCCGTTTTCCGCTGAAAGGCTGCCTGTTGCGCCGTTTGACCGGGTTACGGAGCCATCTTCCGGAAAAATCTTACGTGAGTCACGTAGTGAGTTGTTAAAGCCCCCTTCGTTTATTGCCGAATTTTGCCGCAGAAACATAGAGCAAGCCGAGTGCAGAGCGTCAAGCTTGCTTGAACGGTATGCCGAGGCGCAGCCTATGTTCATGAAAATAAACAAAAAGAAAGGACTGAATATGAAAGTGATAACAATGGAAAGTTCCGTATTTCGGTCATTGACGGAACAGATAGCGGAGATTGCGGCACACGTCCGTGCCGTCTCCGGCGACAAGAGAGCGGCATCGCCCGACAGGTTGCTTACCACACGCGAGGCGGCGCACCTGCTTAACGTGAGTACCCGCACCCTCCAGCGTATGCGCAGCGAGCAACGCATCGGCTATGTCGTGCTTCGTGGCAAATGCCGCTACCGACAGTCTGAAATCGACCGCCTGCTTGATGAATGTACCGTCAACGAGGACGCCGCGACACCGCAGGAGCTGAAACGCAACCACACGCTACGAACGGGAGGCACACCCAAAGGAAGGAGGACATAGCTATGGAACTGCTCACACGAAACAACTTCGAGAGCTGGATGCAGAAGCTGATGGAACGGCTCGACCGTCAGGACGAACTGCTGCTGGCGATGAAGGCGGAGGAACGACAGCCCGCCCTCACGGAAAGCATCCGCCTTTTCGACAATCAGGACTTGTGCATGTTGCTCCAGATAAGCAAGCGCACCCTGCAACGCTACCGCAGCGTCGGCGCATTGCCCTACAAGACACTGGGCAAGAAGACCTATTACAGCGAGGAGGACGTGCTGGAGTTCCTTTCCAACCATGTCAAGGAGTTCAAAAAGGAAGATATAGCCTTCTACAAGGCTCGTATCCATAATTTCTTTCATAAATAACCCATTAAAACATTTTTCAGATGGCAAAGAAAAAAGACGAAAAGGACGTGCTGGTAGTCCGTGACGAGAAGACGGGCGAGATCAGCGTGGTAACCGGGCTGAACGCGGACGGCACACCCAAGCGCACCCCCGCGAAAGCGGAGAACGCGCAGAGTTTCCTGCAATTCGACCGACACGGTGACGTGCTGGACAACTTCTTCAAGAACTTCTTCCGGCAGTGCAAGGAACCCAGTCGCTTCGGTTTCTACCGCATCGCGGCAGACCAAGCCGAAAATCTTTTGGAGGTGATGAAGCAACTGCTGAAAGACCCCGAAGCGAACAAGGAGCTACTCGCCCCTCACAAGGTGGACACCTCCGGTTATGAGAAGAAGGTGCAGGAAGAGATGGCGGCACAACAGACAGAGAAACAAGAACCTCAAAAACAGGAAAACATGGAACAACAGAAAGAACAGCAGGAAAGCCCGCAACAGACGCAGGGCAAACGGGGCTACCAGCCCATCGACGAGAGCAAAATCAACTGGCAGGAACTGGAGGACAGATGGGGCGTGAAGCGAGACAACCTTGAAAAGTCCGGCGACCTTACGAAGATGCTCAACTATGGCAAGTCCGACTTGGTAAAGGTCAAACCGACCTTCGGCGGCGAATCATTCGAGCTGGACGCCCGCCTCTCCTTCAAGAAGGACGGTGAGGGAAACATCAGCCTCGTGCCGCACTTCATCCGCAAGGAGCAGAAGCTGGATGAGTACAAGGAACACAAATTCTCCGACGATGACCGGAAGAACCTGCGCGAAACGGGCAACCTCGGCAGGGTCGTGGACATTGAGGACAGGGAAACGGGCGAAATCATCCCCTCCTACATCAGCATCGACCGCAAGACGAATGAAATCACGGACATTCCGGCAAACAAGGTGCGCATCCCGGAGCGCATCGGCAAGACGGAAATCACCAAACAGGAGCAGGACATGCTCCGCGCCGGACTGCCCGTGCGCGACAAGCTCATCGAGCGCAACGACGGCAGGAAGTTCGTCACCACCCTTCAAGTGAACGTGGAGCAGCGCGGCGTGGAGTTCGTGCCGGGAACCGGAAGGTCGCCCCGTACCGCACAGACGCAGGAAGCCAAAGGTGACACCTCGAAAAGTCAGGCGCAAGGCGGGGAAAATGCCGCACAGACCAAGAAGGAGCAACGCCGCAACACGTGGATGAACGAGGACGGCAGCATCCGCCCCATCAGCAAATGGAGCGGCGTGAACTTCACCGACAAGCAGAAAGCCGACTACGTGGCGGGTAAAGCCGTGAAACTGGAGAACGTGACCGACAAGCAGGGCTTCCATGCCACGATGTATATCAAGTTCAACCCGGAGAAGGGCCGCCCGTACCGCTACGAAACGAACCCCGACAACGCCCAGCAGGTCGCCCCGTCCAACGAGAGCCGCACACAGGTGGCGGTGAACAACGAGGGCAAAACCAACGAGGCGACAAAGAACCTGAAAGAGCCTTTGCAGAAAGGTCAGACCGCCCCGAAGGACGACCGCCAGCAACAGCAGCAGGAGAAGCCGAAAAAGAAGAACAACAAAGGCATGAAAATGTAATCCCGTGTCCGCCACTGAATCCAAAATAAAATCCAAAGTATCAACAAAAAAGCAAGAAAACATGAAGACAATCATTGCAGAAAAGCCCTCCGTGGCACGTGAAATCGCCCGCATCGTGGGCGCGACAAAGAGAGAGGAAGGATATTTCGAGGGAGGCGGCTATGCCGTGACATGGGCATTCGGACACCTCGTTCAGCTTGCCATGCCCGACGGCTACGGCGTGCGCGGATTTGTCCGTGACAACCTCCCGATTATTCCCGACACATTCACGCTCGTCCCCCGTCAGGTCAGGACGGAGAAAGGTTACAAGCCCGACAGCGGCGTGGTGTCGCAGATAAAAGTCATCAAAAGACTGTTCGACACAAGCGAACATATCATCGTGGCGACCGATGCCGGACGCGAGGGAGAGCTTATCTTCCGCTACCTCTACCACTATACGGGTTGCACCACTCCTTTCGTGCGCCTGTGGATCAGCTCTCTCACCGACAAAGCTATCCGTGAGGGACTGCGGAAACTCGAAGACGGCAGCAAATACGACAACCTCTACCTCGCCGCCAAAGCGCGGAGCGAATCCGACTGGCTCGTGGGCATCAACGGCACACAGGCGTTATCCATCGCCGCCGGACACGGCACGTATTCCGTGGGGCGGGTGCAGACACCAACGTTGGCTATGGTATGTGAACGCTACTGGGAGAACCGCCGCTTTACGTCCGAAGCATTCTGGCTGCTCCATATCGCAACGGACGGTTGCGACGGCGAAGTCGTGAAATTCTCATCCTCCGAGAAATGGAAAGAGAAAGAACCGGCGATGGAACTATATAATAAGGTAAAGGCGGCAGGTTGCGCCACTGTCACGAAAGCCGAGCGCAAGGAGAAGACGGAGGAAACTCCCTTGCTCTACGACCTGACCACGCTCCAGAAAGAAGCCAACGCCAAGCACGGCTTCACGGCGGAACAGACGCTTGAAATCGCGCAGAAACTCTACGAAAAGAAGTTGATAACCTATCCGAGAACGGGAAGCCGCTACATCCCCGAAGACGTGTTTGCCGAAATTCCCAAACTGCTCGCTTTCATCGGCACACAGCCCGAATGGAAAGACAAGGTGCGGGCAAAAGCCGCCCCGACACGCCGCAGCGTGGACGACGGCAAGGTGACAGACCACCATGCCCTGCTCGTCACGGGTGAGAAACCGCTCTTCCTCTCCAAAGAGGACAATACCATCTATCAGATGATTGCCGGGCGCATGGTCGAGGCATTCTCTGAGAAATGCGTCAAGGATGTGACCACTGTCACGGCGGAATGTGCCGGAGTGGAGTTTACCGTAAAAGGCAGCGTCGTGAAGCAAACCGGATGGCGTGCCGTCTATGGCGAGGAAAAAGAGGAAATTACCATCCCCGGCTGGCAGGAAGGCGACACGCTGACACCGAAAGGCTCGTCCATTACCGAAGGAAAGACCAAACCCAAGCCGCTGCATACCGAAGCCACCCTGCTCTCGGCAATGGAAACGGCGGGCAAGGAAATTGAGGACGACGCACTGCGGCAGGCGATGAAGGACTGTGGCATCGGTACTCCCGCCACACGCGCCTCCATCATCGAAACGCTTTTCAAGCGCGGTTACATGGAACGCTGCAAGAAGTCGCTTGTTCCCACCGAAAAAGGACTTGCCCTCAATTCCGTCGTCAAGACGATGCGCATCGCCGATGTTGCCATGACGGGCGAATGGGAAAAGGAGCTGGCGCGTATCGAGCGCGGGGAACTGTCCGCCGACACCTTCCGCAAGGAGATAGAGGCGTACACACGTGAGATAACCTCCGAACTGCTCTCGTGCGACAAGCTCTTCGGCAGCCGTGACTCCGGCTGCGCGTGTCCCAAGTGTGGCACGGGCAGGATGCGGTTCTACGGCAAGGTGGTACGCTGCGACAACACGGAGTGCGGACTGCCCGTGTTCCGGCTGAAAGCGGGACGCACCCTGTCCGACGATGAAATCAAAGACCTGCTCACCGAAGGGCATACCAAGCTGCTCAAAGGGTTCAAGAGCAAACAGGGCAAGAGTTTCGATGCTGTTGTCGCCTTTGACGGGGAATATAACACGACTTTTGTGTTCCCGGAGGCTAAAAAGGGCAAGAAATTTTCAGGACGGAAGAAATAGTATTAACTTTGCCACTTGTTCAGAGTAATGAATTGTTCTTCGATACCGGATTACACTCATACTTTGGATTTAGTGGTGGCACTCGGAGGGATACCGAGTGCCTTTTTCTTCCTTTTTCCAACCGATTATCCCGTTAATTATCAATCCGCTAAATCCAAAGTAATGAACAACAAGAAGAAAAACGAGGGTCAGACCGACTTTTCCTATTACGGTCTGTACCTGCTGGACTATCTCCGCACGAACAAGTTTGAACAGGCTGACGACACCGCTTTCATACGGGAACGGGCCGACCGTGCCGCCGAAACGTATGAGAGGGCACGGCTTGAAGGCTATCCCGCCGATGGTGCGCAGGAACTGGCGATGGACACGCTGCTGCGCGGGCTGCATTATTCCCGTTACGCCATCCTCCGCGAAGTCGTGGAAAACGAGTTTGCCGATGAAGTGCCGGAAGAGAAGCGTGAAGCCTTTGTCCTGAAACTGCTGCCGCTTGTCGGCAACGTGTTCTCCGTCTATGACCTCTCGGATGACAATTTCGCCCTGTCTTCCGATTACGACCTGCTCTACACGGAGCTGACGGGAGCAACCGTCCTTTACTTAGACGAATATGGCGTTTAACCGCAAACAGAAACTGCGGGACAACATCGAGGCGATACGGACGGCATTCATCCTTGACAGGGAAAACAGGACAGCGACAACCGAAGAGCGTGCCATACTTCAAAGGTACTGCGGTTTCGGCGGTCTGAAATGTATCCTCAACCCTGCAAAGGAACTGACGGATGCCGTCCGGTGGGCGAAATCCGACCTCGAACTGTTCGCCCCGACGGTGGAGCTGCACAGGCTTATCCGTGAGAACAGCAAGGACGAAACAGAGTACAAGCGGTTTGTGGATTCGCTGAAAGCGTCCGTGCTGACCGCTTTCTACACCCCCAAAGAGATAACCGACACCATCGCGGACGTGCTGGCAGATTACAGCGTCCGCCCCGCCCGTATGCTCGAACCGTCGGCAGGTGTCGGCGTGTTCGTGGATTCCATGCTACGGCACAGCCCCAATGCGGATGTGATGGCTTTCGAGAAGGATCTGCTCACGGGTACAATCTTGAGGCATCTCTATCCCGACCAGAAAATGCGCACCTGCGGTTTTGAGAAAATCGAAAGACCGTTCAACAATTATTTCGACTTGGCGGTGTCCAACATTCCGTTCGGTGACATTGCCGTGTTCGACGCGGAGTTTCAGCGGAGCGACTCTTTCGGCAGACGCTCCGCCCAGAAAACCATCCACAACTATTTCTTTCTCAAAGGACTGGATGCCGTGCGTGACGGCGGTATCGTGGCGTTCATCACCTCGCAAGGGGTATTGAATAGCACCAAGACCTCCGTGCGTAACGAGCTGTTCAGTCAGGCCAATCTGGTATCCGCGATACGCCTGCCCAACAACCTGTTCACGGACAACGCGGGGACGGAGGTGGGCAGCGACCTGATTGTCCTGCAAAAGAACCTCAGCAAGAAGGAAATGTCGCAGGACGAGCGGCTGATGACCGTGATACAGACGGACACGAAAACCGACCTGACCGACAACGCCTATTTCATCCACCACCCGGAACGCATCGTGCATACGACGTCGAAACTTGACACTGACCCCTACGGGAAGCCCGCTATGGTTTATCTGCACGAGGGCAAGACCGCAGGTATCGCCGGGGACTTGCGCCGGATGCTCAACGAGGATTTCCATTACAGGCTCGCCATGCGTCTGTATTCGGGAACAATCTGGCAGTCGGGAACGGAAGAAAAGGTTACCGTTCAAAAGGAGGCGGAGCGTCCTGCTATAAAATTGGAAACGGTATCTTCGGCGCAGACGGTGGAAACTCCGACGGAAAAACCGCAACCCGTTGAGGAAAAACCGGAGATAGAGCCACGTCCGAAATATTCTGACGGGGTGCAGCTCTCCTTGCTCAACCTCTGGGGGATGACGGAAGAGGTCAGCCAACCGAAAACCTCCAAAAAGAAAAAGACGGTGAAAAAGGCAGTTACGGCAAAGTCCACTCCGCCCAAACCGAAAGTCACGGTTACACCGACAGCTCCAACTGCAAAACCCGCTATGGAGAATAAGGAGGTGAAAGCGGAGAACACCGCCAAGCCTGCCGACCCGGACGACATCTATGCAAAGCTGGACTGGGAAACCAATCCTCCCATCAACGGCTTCTACGAGATGATGATGGAACTCACGCCGGAGCGCAGGAAGGAACTTCGGGAGCTGGCAAGGCAGCATAATGAAAAACATGAAAACAGAACGGTTGCGACGATCACGCCGGAAGTACCACGTGAACAACCCCGGCAGGAGGAAACACAGCCGGAAGCAGTCGCCGCACCTGCTGTTACCGATGCTCCACCGGAAACGGTGGCTACTTCCCTTTTTCCCGACATCGAACCGGAAAAGCCGAAGGAGGAAGTCGCGGACCTTACGCCGCGTGCCTACCATCGCACGCCGGAGATGCACCTGCGCGAAGGCTCGCTGGTGGCTGACCGGGGGCGTCATAACATCGGCTATCTGAAGGACATCACGCCATACGGGGCTACATTCCAGCCGCTCGACCTGAAAGGATACCAGAAGGAAAAGGCGTTGTTGTATGTGTCGCTGCGTGACGCCTACGAGCGTCTGTACCGTTATGAATCGCTCCGGCGCGAGGCAAATGTTCCGTGGCGAGAGCATCTGAATACCTGTTACGATGAGTTTGTCATGCGCTACGGCAACCTCAACGCCAAGCAGAACGTGAAGTTAGTGATGATGGACGCGGGCGGGCGTGACATCCTTTCGCTGGAACGGGTGGAGAACGGAAAGTTCGTCAAGGCGGACATCTTCGAGCATCCCGTTTCCTTCTCCGTGGAGAGCCATGCCAACGTAGGCTCTCCCGAAGAAGCCCTGTCCGCGTCGCTCAACAAATATGGCACGGTCAATCTCGACTATATGCGGGAGATAACCGACAGCACGGCGGAGGAGTTGCTCACAGCCCTGCAAGGACGCATCTATTACAATCCGCTCGTGACCGGTTACGAAATCAAAGACCGCTTCATAGCCGGGAACGTGATAGAGAAGGCGGAACGCATAGAGGCTTGGATGGGCGAAAACCCCGAAAGTGAGCGTATGCCGGAAGTGAAACAGGCGTTGGAGGCTCTGAAAGATGCCGAACCGCCGCGTATCGCCTTCGAGGATCTGGACTTCAATTTCGGGGAACGCTGGATTCCGACGGGTGTCTATGCCGCCTACATGAGCCGGCTGTTCGACACGGAGGTGAAAATCGCCTATTCCGCAAGCATGGACGAGTTTTCGGTTGCGTGCGGCTACCGCACCATGAAAATCACGGACGAGTTTCTGGTAAAGGGGTATTACCGGAACTATGACGGTATGCACCTCTTGAAACACGCCCTGCACAACACCTGCCCCGACATGATGAAGTCCATCGGCAAGGACGAGCATGGCAACGACATCAAGGTGCGCGACAGCGAGGGCATACAGCTCGCCAACGCCAAGATTGATGAAATCCGCAACGGTTTCTCCGAATGGCTCGAAGAACAGTCGCCGCAGTTCAAGGAACGGCTGACGACAATGTATAACCGCAAGTTCAACTGTTTCGTGCGCCCGAAGTATGACGGCTCGCACCAGACCTTCCCCGACCTCAATCTGAAAGGCTTGGCAAGCCGGGGTATCAAGAGCGTCTATCCCTCGCAGATGGATTGCGTCTGGATGCTGAAACAGAACGGCGGCGGAATTTGCGACCACGAGGTGGGAACCGGCAAGACGCTGATAATGTGCATCGCCGCGCATGAGATGAAGCGTCTGAAATTGGCACATAAGCCGATGATTATCGGGCTGAAAGCCAACGTTGCGGAGATTGCCGCCACCTATCAGGCGGCATATCCCAACGCACGTATTCTGTACGCTTCGGAGAAGGACTTTTCGACCGCCAACCGTGTGCGCTTCTTCAATAATATAAAGAACAACGACTACGATTGTGTCATCATGTCGCACGACCAGTTCGGCAAGATACCGCAGTCGCCGGAGTTGCAGCAGCGCATCCTGCAAGCGGAGCTTGACACGGTGGAGGAAAACCTCGAAGTGCTGCGGCAGCAGGGAAAGAACGTGTCGCGGGCTATGCTGAAAGGTCTGGAGAAGCGCAAACACAACCTTGAAGCGAAGCTGGAGAAGGTGGAACATGCCATAAAGTCACGCACGGACGACGTGGTGGATTTCAAGCAGATGGGCATCGACCACATCTTCATAGATGAGAGCCACCAGTTCAAAAATCTGACGTTCAACACGCGCCATGACCGTGTGGCGGGACTGGGCAACAGCGAGGGAAGCCAGAAGGCACTGAACATGCTCTTTGCCATACGCACCATACAGGAGCGCACGGGCAGAGACTTGGGAGCGACCTTCCTTTCGGGTACTACCATCAGCAACTCGCTGACGGAGTTGTATCTGCTGTTCAAGTATTTGCGTCCGAAGGAGCTGGAACGGCAGGACATCCGATGTTTCGACGCTTGGGCGGCGATATTCGCCAAGAAGACGACGGATTTTGAATTTAACGTGACGAACAACGTGGTTCAAAAGGAGCGTTTCCGCTACTTCATCAAGGTGCCGGAACTTGCCGCCTTCTATAATGAAATCACGGACTACCGCACGGCAGAGGACGTGGGCGTAGATCGTCCCAACAAGAATGAGATACTGCACCACATACCGCCCACGCCGGAGCAGGAGGACTTCATACAGAAGCTGATGCAGTTCGCCAAGACTGGCGATGCCACACTTCTGGGCAGGCTGCCGCTTTCGGAAACGGAGGAAAAGGCGAAGATGCTTATCGCCACCGACTACGCCCGCAAGATGGCACTCGACATGCGCATGATAGACCCGCATTATGAAGACCACCCCGATAACAAGGCGAGCCACTGTGCCAAGATGATCGCGGAGTATTACCAAAAATACGACGCGCAGAAAGGCACGCAGTTCGTTTTCTCGGACTTGGGGACATATCAGCCGGGCGACGGGTGGAACGTCTATTCGGAAATCAAGCGCAAGCTGACGGAGGATTACGGCATACCGCCAAGCGAGGTGCGCTTCATTCAGGAGTGCAAGACCGACAAGGCTCGGAAGGCGGTGATAGACGCCATGAATGCCGGAACGGTGCGTGTTCTGTTCGGCTCCACCTCCATGCTCGGAACGGGTGTGAACGCACAGAAAAGGTGTGTGGCAATTCATCATCTCGATACGCCGTGGGTGCGACATGAAGTCGCATAGATAATTGTTGGAATGATACTTACGGGTATCAGTTTTAACCCGCTGTTCCGTCAGCGGTAGCCTACCGACCGGTGCACCCTAATGTTGTATTAAGCGGTCGGGACAAAGTACACTTTCGCAAGACAAGACAGAACCGTGAGGGGAAGTGAAGTACGGTTAGTATCATACCGTAGAGTGGCGAGGCTGGATAGTATGGTTAGCGCAAGCGAACTGTTAGTAAACTTCGTAATGTCACGAAAGAGTGTAAGATACTGGCACACTCTACCCAAAAGGGAAGCGGTCGGTTAATCCTCTCCATGGTAGGATTACACGGATATAAGCACCGCCGGAGGATGAGACAGAACCTAACCTATCCGTTAGTTATCTATGTGGAACATGGTAAGCCTGTATATCTCCTGTCATGTAAAAAATGGCAGGTAAGCTGACAGCAATGAAAGCCGAATGGTGTGCAGGTATAAGATAACAGAAAAAGCGAATGCCGTTCTGTAATGGAGCGGATACGGATTGAACCGACATCACGAGCTGATGTGGGCGACATCATCCGACACGAAAGTGGGCAGACTTCTGTGACGACATTAGGGAGGCAATCAAAACCGAATGTTGTCAAATGGTGATTCTTTACAATCAACTTTTAGAACTTTCAAAAGGAGGAAAGCAAATGAACGAAAACAAGACATCGTGTGCGCCTGCTGACAATCAGCAAACACTTTGGGACAGAATAGACTGGAATAAGGCGGAGTTGGCTGTCAGAAAGCTACAAGCGCGTATTGTAAAGGCTCAGAAGGAAGGCAGACCGGGCAAGGTGAAAGCCTTGCAGTGGACGCTGACCCACTCTTTTTACGCAAAAGCCTTAGCCGTAAAGAGAGTTACTTCTAATGGAGGTGGCAACACCCCCGGGGTGGACATGGAAACATGGGAGAAACCCGAAGCAAAAACACAAGCGATAAGCGAACTCAAACGCAGAGGCTACCAGCCGAAGCCATTGAGAAGAGTCCACATCAAAAAGAGTAATGGCAAACTGCGACCGTTGGGAATACCGACAATGAAAGACAGAGCCATGCAAGCACTCTACCTCATGGCATTGGAACCAGTGTCGGAAACAACAGCCGACACACGTTCATACGGTTTCCGCAAGGAACGTCGCTGTATGGATGCGGTAATGCAATGCCATAACATTCTCCGAAAAGGCTATTCTCCCGAATGGATTCTGGAGGGTGACATAAAGGGGTGCTTCGACCATATCAGCCATGAATGGCTGCTTGCCAACATCCCTATGGATAAGGCAATGCTCCGAAAATGGTTGAAATGCGGCTATATCTTCAACAAACAGATGTTCCCGACAGAGGAGGGAACACCACAAGGTGGTATTATCTCTCCCACGCTTGCCAATATGACATTGGACGGATTGCAGAAAGTCCTTGCAGAGAAATATAAACGAGTTAGAATCAAAGGCAAGTTATATTCGCCAATGGTGAATCTTGTCCGCTACGCTGATGACTTTATAATTACCTGCGAGAACCGTGAAACACTTGAAAAGGAAATCAAGCCATTGGTAGCCTACTTTATGTCTGAAAGAGGTCTGACCTTATCAGAAGAAAAGACGGTGATAACCAATATCCGTGACGGTTTCGATTTTCTCGGTTTCAATATCCGCAAATACGGCAATGAAATATTGACCAAGCCGACCAAGAAAGCCGAAAAACGCTTTATGGAGAATATCCGTAAGGTGACAAAAGGCCATAAGGGTTGCAAGCAGGAATCATTAATCAGGATGTTGAATGCTAAAATCCGAGGATGGGGAGCATATTATCAGCATGGGGCGACACGTGATTCTTTTCATAGAATTGACCATCAGATATTTCTCGCCTTGTGGCAATGGGCTAAACGCCGTCATTCCAAGAAAGGGAAACGGTGGATAAAAGACCGTTATTGGCACAATATCCGAGGGAACAGCTGGACTTTTGCGGCTAAGTTCAAGAAATCAAACGGCAAAGAAGACCAACTTACCTTGTTGAAACTGGCATCTTCGTTTCCTTTCCTGCAATATACGCAGATAAAGGGGGACATGAATCCGTTTGATGCAGATTGCCGCTTGTACTTCAATAAAAGAATGAAGTCAAAAATACTTGTGACACTGAAAGGACGTAAGTCCCTGCTTTACCTATGGGAAAAGCAAGGTCGGAAATGTCCGATATGTGGTGAACCGATTGACACGCATAAGGCATGGAACGTAATGCCAACCGTCCAAGACGGACGGAAATGTAATCTGTTGGTTCATGATGAATGTTTCAAATTATCCCGTAAAACCAATGGAAACAAGAAGTAGTATGAGCCGGTCTCTGCACACGAACAGAGACTTAGAAAAGCTTGAGCCGTATGAGGGGAAACCCTCATGTACGGTTCTGAGGGGGGAAGAGGGCAGTAATGCTCTTGACCTACCCGATCGACCGTCCGACCTGCAACAGCGTGACGGACGCGGAGTTAGAGCCGGAAACGAAATTGCCAAGCATTTCGCCGGGAACAACGTGGACGTAATCATCTACGCGGTGGAGAAGTCACTGGACAGCTACAAGTTCAACCTCCTGCACTGCAAGCAGACTTTCATCAGCCAGCTCAAAAGCGGTGCTATGGGGGCGCGTACCATCGACGAGGGGGCAGTGGACGAGAAATCGGGCATGAACTTTTCGGAATATATGGCGTTGCTATCCGGCAACACCGACCTGCTGGACAAGGCGAAACTTGAAAAGCGCATCGCCTCGCTCGAAGGGGAACGCAAGTCGTTTAACAAGGGCAAGCGTGATTCGGAGTTCAAGTTAGAGTCGAAGACGGGCGAGTTGCGTAACAACACGGCTTTCATAGATGCCATGACGGAGGACTGGAACCGCTTCCTTTCGGTGGCGCAGACCGACAGGGAGGGCAACCGCCTTAATATAATAAAGGTGGACGGTGTGGATTCCGCCGATGAGAAGGTTATCGGAAAGCGTTTGCAGGAGATAGCGAAAAACGCCACTACGGGCGGGCTTTACACACAGGTCGGAGAACTGTACGGTTTTCCGATAAAGGTGGTGAGCGAGAGGATACTCAAAGAGGGATTGGAGTTTACCGACAACCGCTTCGTGGTAGAGGGGAACTACAAGTACACCTATAACAACGGACATCTGGCAATGGCTGATCCGATGGCTGCCGCCCGAAACTTCCTGAACGCGATGGAGAGGATACCCTCCATTATCGACCAGTACAAGGCGAAGAACGAGGTGCTGGAGAGGGAGATACCGCAGTTGCAGGAGATAGCGGGCAAGGTGTGGAAGAAGGAGGACGAGCTGAAGCAGCTGAAATCCGAACTTGCCGCCCTTGACCGAAAAATACAGCTGGAACTTGCGCCGCCCACGCCCGAAGTCGCCGAAAAGGAGAAAGAAGGGCAACAGGTCAAGCCGGAAGCGGAAGATGTGAGGAACAGGCAGGCGCAATATCCCGAAAATGCACCGCCGCAGATACGCAGTCCGGCGGATAGTATCGTTGCCAACCATGTCATAATCGGGCGTCCGGGACTGTATGCCAAGGAGGAAACCCGGTTCAAAGGATTGAAAATATAACCTTAGGAATTTTATCTGAAGTATTAATAAGGGCTATCCCAAAAGGTCTAAAAGTAAATTTTATCCTTTCTGCAAGTATCTGTAGGATGGCAACTGCATTTTTTTCTTTTTGGGCAGCCCTTATTAAAATTTATTCTTATTTTAGGTTATATACATTCATGTCCATTTATGTAAAAAATCCTGCTGACCTTGTTTATGTCTTGTCAGTCACCATTTGCAAAACCATATTTGACCCTCAAAGAGGCTGAATTTGATAAGCAACTTGCTACATACTCATAATAAGGAGCTAAATAGAACACGAATGGGAAATACTCAAATGCCAAACTAAAGAAGATATTGGCCAAAATAAACGCTATACCGAGAGAGAAACTTGATTTTTCAACTTCCTAAAACAGTGTTGTTCAAACATTTCTACTTATTTGTACTTACCAGTTGAACCTACGTTTCCCTAATAAAATGTCTATGGTAAAAAGTTAAAAAATCCTCCTACTTTTGTTAGATATATTTTTTTGTGTAATTTTGTAATCGTTATGCGGCAGTAATAATATACATATTAATACGAGTTAGGAATCCTGTAGTTCTCATATGCTACGAGGAGGTATTAAAAGGTGCGTTTCGACAATGCATCTATTGTAGTATATTATTGCTTAATCCAAATGAATATTATAAATTTAGGAATTCTTGCTCACATTGATGCAGGAAAAACTTCCGTAACCGAGAATCTGCTGTTTGCCAGTGGAGCAACGGAAAAGTGCGGCTGTGTGGATAATGGTGACACCATAACGGACTCTATGGATATAGAGAAACGTAGAGGAATTACTGTTCGGGCTTCTACGACATCTATTATCTGGAATGGTGTGAAATGCAATATCATTGACACTCCGGGACACATGGATTTTATTGCGGAAGTGGAGCGGACATTCAAAATGCTTGATGGAGCAGTCCTCATCTTATCCGCAAAGGAAGGCATACAAGCGCAGACAAAGTTGCTGTTCAATACTTTACAGAAGCTGCAAATCCCGACAATTATATTTATCAATAAGATTGACCGAGCCGGTGTGAATTTGGAGCGTTTGTATCTGGATATAAAAGCAAATCTGTCTCAAGATGTCCTGTTTATGCAAAATGTTGTCGATGGATCGGTTTATCCGGTTTGCTCCCAAACATATATAAAGGAAGAATACAAAGAATTTGTATGCAACCATGACGACAATATATTAGAACGATATTTGGCGGATAGCGAAATTTCACCGGCTGATTATTGGAATACGATAATCGCTCTTGTGGCAAAAGCCAAAGTCTATCCGGTGCTACATGGATCAGCAATGTTCAATATCGGTATCAATGAGTTGTTGGACGCCATCACTTCTTTTATACTTCCTCCGGCATCGGTCTCAAACAGACTTTCATCTTATCTTTATAAGATAGAGCATGACCCCAAAGGACATAAAAGAAGTTTTCTAAAAATAATTGACGGAAGTCTGAGACTTCGAGACGTTGTAAGAATCAACGATTCGGAAAAATTCATCAAGATTAAAAATCTAAAAACTATCAATCAGGGCAGAGAGATAAATGTTGATGAAGTGGGCGCCAATGATATCGCGATTGTAGAGGATATGGATGATTTTCGAATCGGAAATTATTTAGGTGCTGAACCTTGTTTGATTCAAGGATTATCGCATCAGCATCCCGCTCTCAAATCCTCCGTCCGGCCAGACAGGCCCGAAGAGAGAAGCAAGGTGATATCCGCTCTGAATACATTGTGGATTGAAGACCCGTCTTTGTCCTTTTCCATAAACTCATATAGTGATGAATTGGAAATCTCGTTATATGGTTTAACCCAAAAGGAAATCATACAGACATTGCTGGAAGAACGATTTTCCGTAAAGGTCCATTTTGATGAGATCAAGACTATATACAAAGAACGACCTGTAAAAAAGGTCAATAAGATTATTCAGATCGAAGTGCCGCCCAACCCTTATTGGGCCACAATAGGGCTGACTCTTGAACCCTTACCGTTAGGGACAGGGTTGCAAATCGAAAGTGACATCTCCTATGGTTATCTGAACCATTCTTTTCAAAATGCCGTTTTTGAAGGGATTCGTATGTCTTGCCAATCCGGGTTACATGGATGGGAAGTGACTGATCTGAAAGTAACTTTTACTCAAGCCGAGTATTATAGCCCGGTAAGTACACCTGCTGATTTCAGACAGCTGACCCCTTATGTCTTCAGGCTGGCCTTGCAACAGTCAGGTGTGGACATTCTCGAACCGATGCTCTATTTTGAGTTGCAGATACCCCAAGCGGCAAGTTCCAAAGCTATTACAGATTTGCAAAAAATGATGTCTGAGATTGAAGACATCAGTTGCAATAATGAGTGGTGTCATATTAAAGGGAA
This sequence comes from Bacteroides sp. 1_1_30, assembly GCF_020982715.1. Classification (NCBI taxonomy): domain Bacteria; kingdom Pseudomonadati; phylum Bacteroidota; class Bacteroidia; order Bacteroidales; family Bacteroidaceae; genus Bacteroides; species Bacteroides sp. 1_1_30. The sequence continues at coordinate 53,333 of NZ_JAJKHN010000004.1, read as the reverse complement.
AGTTCCATTAAATACAAGTAAAGACTATGCATCAGAAGTAAGTTCATACACTAAGGGCTTAGGCATTTTTATGGTTAAGCCATGCGGGTATCAAATAACAAAAGGCGGTTATTCTGATAATATCCGCATGAACGAAAAAGATAAACTTTTATTCATGTTCCAAAAATCAATGTCATCAAAATAATGGAGCGGTCAGGAAATTTCTATAAGGCAATACAGTTGGGATATATACTTATCTCCATTCTTATCGGATGTATGGCATATAATAGCCTCTATGAATGGCAGGAGATAGAAGCATTAGAACTTGGCAATAAAAAAATAGACGAGCTCCGAAAAGAAATAAACAATATCAATATTCAAATGATAAAATTTTCTCTATTGGGTGAAACAATACTGGAATGGAACGATAAAGATATCGAGCATTACCATGCACGGCGTATGGCAATGGACAGTATGCTTTGCCGTTTCAAGGCCACCTATCCAGCAGAGCGCATCGATAGTGTGCGCAGTCTTTTAGAGGATAAGGAACGACAGATGTTCCAGATAGTCCGGTTAATGGATGAACAACAATCTATTAACAAGAAGATAGCCAATCAAATTCCGGTTATTGTGCAGAAAAGTGTGCAGGAACAGTCCAAAAAGCCAAAACGAAAAGGTTTCTTGAGCATCTTCGGCAAAAAAGAGGGAACGAAGCCAACGACAACAACGACTACGCTCCGTTCATCCAATAGAAACATGGTCAACGAACAGAATGCGCAGAGCCGTCGATTGTCAGAACAAGCCGATAGTCTTGCTGCCCGTAATGCAGAACTTAACAGACAACTGCAAGGATTGATTTGCCAAATCGAAAAGAAGGTGCAATCTGATTTACAAAATAGAGAAAGCGAGATAACAGCCATGCGTAAAAAATCATTTATGCAGATAGGCGGCTTGATGGGATTTGTTCTTTTGCTGTTGGTCATTTCCTATATCATCATACACCGTGATGCAAAGAACATTAAACGATACAAACGCAAGACAACGGATTTGATCGAGCAATTGGAACAGTCCGTGCAACAAAATGAGATACTCATAACCTCCCGAAAGAAAGCGGTATATACTATTACCCATGAGTTGCGTACACCACTGACGGCAATAACCGGCTATACCGAACTTTTGCGGAAAGAATGCAATAGCGGTAATAATGGGCAATATATCCAAAATATACTGCAATCCTCCGACCGTATGCGGGATATGCTCAACACTTTGCTTGACTTCTTCCGCCTGGACAACGGCAAGGAACAGCCCCGTCTGTCACCCTGCCGGATTTCTGCAATCACGCACACACTTGAAACGGAGTTCATGCCTGTTGCCGTGAACAAAGGGTTGTCCTTGTCCGTGAAGACTGGACACGATGCCATTGTATTGACCGACAAAGAGCGAATAATACAAATCGGGAATAACCTGCTGTCAAACGCTGTCAAGTTCACAGAAGAAGGCGGTGTTTCTTTGATTACTGAATATGATAATGGAGTTCTGACACTGGTCATTGAAGATACAGGTACAGGCATGACAGAAGAGGAACAGAAACAAGCGTTCGGTGCGTTTGAACGTCTATCAAATGCCGCTGCAAAGGAGGGTTTCGGGCTTGGGCTTGCCATAATGCGTAATATTGTGTCGATGCTTGGCGGAACAATCCGTTTGGACAGCAAGAAAGGGAAAGGCAGTCGTTTCACAGTTGAAATTTCTATGCAGGAAGCTGAAGAACAGCTTGGATATACAAGCAATACACCTGTTTATCATAACAATAAATTCCATGATGTTGTCGCCATTGACAATGATGAGGTATTACTTCTAATGCTGAAAGAGATGTATTCCCAAGAAGGAATACACTGCGACACTTGCACCGATGCTGCGGCACTGATGGAAATGATACGCCAGAAAGAATACAGCCTGTTGCTGACAGACTTGAATATGCCTGGTATAAACGGTTTCGAATTGCTGGAACTGTTGCGTTCGTCCAACGTGGGCAATTCACCAACAATCCCGGTGGTTGTGGCAACCGCTTCGGGCAGTTGTAACAAAGGGGAACTATTGGCAAAAGGCTTTGCCGGATGCCTGTTCAAGCCGTTCTCCATATCGGAACTGATGGAGGTTTCCGACAGGTGTGCCATAAAAGCGACACCGGACGGGAAACCGGACTTTTCCGCCTTATTGTCCTATGGCAATGAAGCCGTCATGCTGGAAAAGTTGATAACTGAAACAGAAAAGGAAATGCAGGCGGTACGGGATGCAGCAAAAGAAAAAGACCTGCAAAAGCTGGATTCCCTGATCCACCACCTGCGCAGTTCGTGGGAGGTGCTCCGTGCCGACCAACCGCTGAATGTACTTTACGGATTGCTTCGTGGCGATGCTCTCCCGGATGGTGAAGCGTTAAGCCATGCCGTGACTGCTGTGCTGGATAAGGGAGTGGAAATAATACGGTTGGCAGAAGAGGAAAGGAGAAAATACGAAGATGGATAAGACAAAAATAATTGTGGTGGAAGACAACATCGTGTATTGCGAATATGTCTGCAATATGCTGTCACGGGAGGGCTACCGCAATATGAAGGCTTACCACCTCTCAACCGCGAAGAAACATCTGCAACAGGCAACAGATAATGATATCGTGGTTGCCGACCTGCGTCTGCCTGACGGCAGTGGCATAGACCTTTTGTGCTGGATGCGAAAGGAGGGAAAGATGCAGCCCTTCATCATTATGACCGACTACGCCGAAGTTAATACCGCCGTGGAAAGCATGAAACTCGGCTCGATAGACTATATTCCCAAACAGCTTGTGGAGGATAAACTTGTCCCCCTGATCCGTTCCATACTGAAAGAACGTCAGGCAGGACAACGCCGTATGCCTGTATTCGCCCGTGAAGGTTCCGCTTTTCAGAAAATCATGCACCGGATAAGGCTGGTAGCCGCCACCGACATGAGCGTGATGATATTTGGTGAGAACGGCACGGGTAAGGAGCATATTGCCCATCTGTTGCATGACAAGAGCAAACGTGCAGGCAAGCCATTTGTGGCGGTGGACTGCGGTTCACTCTCCAAAGAGCTTGCACCGTCGGCTTTCTTCGGACACGTCAAGGGAGCGTTTACAGGTGCGGACAATGCCAAGAAAGGATATTTCCATGAGGCGGAAGGCGGCACGCTTTTTCTGGACGAGGTAGGAAACCTCGCGTTGGAAACCCAACAGATGTTGCTCCGCGCCATACAGGAGAGGCGGTATCGCCCGGTCGGAGACAAGGCAGACCGGAATTTCAATGTCCGCATCATCGCTGCTACCAATGAAGATTTGGAAGTAGCGGTGAATGAAAAGCGTTTTCGGCAGGATCTTCTGTACCGCCTGCACGACTTCGGGATAACCGTTCCTCCGTTGCGTGACTGTCAGGAAGACATCATGCCGCTGGCAGAGTTCTTCCGTGATATGGCAAACAGAGAGCTGGAGTGTAGCGTGAGCGGGTTCAGTTCCGAAGCACGTAAAGCGTTGCTGACACACGCATGGCCGGGCAACGTGCGGGAACTTCGGCAGAAAGTTATGGGTGCTGTATTGCAGGCGCAGGAAGGTGTTGTCATGAAAGAGCATCTGGAACTTGCCGTGACGAAACCGACCTCTACTGTCAGCTTCGCCTTGCGCAATGACGCGGAGGATAAGGAGCGGATATTGCGTGCGTTGAAACAGGCAAACGGCAACCGGAGTGTCGCCGCAGAACTGCTCGGCATAGGCAGGACAACACTATACAGCAAACTTGAAGAGTATGGACTTAAATATAAATTCAAGCAATCATAGCCCGTAATTCACTGAATTTGGCTATCTTTGCATAACATTTGAGAAAAACGGCGATTGGCAGGAGCTTTTCGCCGCCAACATATAGGATAAGACCGCAAGGCGTTTCAAGCGAAAATCTGGTAAATTGGAACTACGGAGACGATTGCGTGATGCTTATGCTATGCTTACGCATAGCGTGCATTCACGTACTCTCCGTAAAGGCTTTACCAGAGCCATCGCTTGAAGGTAGTGTGAATTGCACGCTACTTTTTTACCCTTGCCTAACGAAAGGAAACGATTATGGGTAAAGTTCAGATTCTCGCCGTACTGACGATGGACGGATGTCTTTCTTCAGAGTTATATGATAAAGCACATCAGGATTTGTGCCTTGACCGTTGCGGTCTTGATGAAATCAGGAAGAAAGCCCTTTACCGTGTGACACCGGACTATTCCATTTCAATGCTGCACGAATGGAGAAAAGACGGCACAAACATCCGTTACCTCGCGGAAGCCACACTGGATACGGCAGATTATATAAACGGACTACTGCGTATGCACGCTGTGGATGAAATCATACTATACACCGTTCCTTTCATATCCGGAAGCGGACGACATTTTTTTAAGTCGGCTCTGCCAGAGCAACACTGGACGCTTTCCTCCTTGAAAAGCTATTCCAACGGTGTATGTCGCATTATCTATATCCTTGATAAAAAAGCAAGATAGCCAAAATGTGCGGCAAGCATACATTTCTATTTTCAGGAATAGAATAAATGTTCTGATTACAAACAATTTAAGTCGGAGATAATTTGTCCTTGTGAAAAAATATTGAATTTTATACCTCTGAAATCCAGTACTTTGTAAAATTGAGTGTTGGATTTTTTATTTTCTGCCGCGTTTTTTGCCAATTATATTCATGTGCGCACGCAGAAAACAAAGTGTAATTTTCAAAATTGACAGAACCATGAATTATTTCTTGCTGGCGGAAACCGACTTTTTCCGCCTGATAAACGAAGCCGGTGACTGCAATATGGAAACGGCATACACGGCTTTTGCCACCCAAGTGATCGAACTGTGTAACGGTAGCATGGACGCGAACCTTACCGTCATCGCGCTTGCCTACATCGAAATCGAGTTGCAGCACCATCCCGTGCGCAACCTGTCAGAAGAAAAGAGAGAGATTGCCGCCTATGTCAGCAAGGCCCTGTCTTTCGTGAGGAAGATGCAGAAATTCCTTGCCACGCCCCAAGTGCCGCCACTGATATCCGCCAACAACACAACAGAAACCGCCACCAGCCTCCTGCAATGGACGGGCAATGCCATCGACCTCGTGGAACTTATCTACGGCATCGACGAGATGGGCTGCATCAACAACGGCAACATGCCGCTCAAACAGCTTGCCCCGCTCCTTTACAAGATATTCGGGGTTGAGTCGAAGGACTGCTACCGTTTCTACACCGATATCAAACGCCGGAAGAACGAAAGCCGCACCTACTTCCTTGACAGAATGCAGGAGAAATTGAACGAGAGGATGCTGCGCGATGATGAGTTGGATCGTATGAGGAGATAAAAAACAAATTCATTAGAATAAATCACATCAATTCAATTCATTATTTTGTTATATTAGAAAAAGATATTAACTTTGCATTGAAATTGATATAGTCATAATTCAGATGAACTCAATACACGATATAACAGACTACATTATCTTACGAGTAAAATCGGAAGATAGATTTGCGTCTTTAATAAATTTAAAGTTGCAGAAGTTATTGTATTATGTTCAAGCATGGTCTTATGGTATCAATAAAAAACCTATGTTTGACGGCGAGTTTGAAGCATGGATTCATGGTCCGGTAAATCGAGAAATCTACAATCGATTTAATTCTACAAAATATCTCTATTCAGAAATCAATATTGATGATTGCATGAATCACAATGTGAGTTTATCATCAGAAGACGCTGAATTCATTGACTTTATATTGGAGAATTATCTTAAATATAGCGGTGCTGAATTAGAACGATTGTCCCACAATGAGATGCCTTGGATTGAAACACGTGGAGATTTAAATGTAAATGAGCGTTGTGACAAGGTTATTACTCCAGAACTAATGATTGAGTATTATGGGAAAAAATGGGAAACTATTAAATCTTAATTCAGATTCTCCTAAATACGGAAACAAATCATTAGTTACCAAAGAACAAGAAAATGAGTTAAAGAGAAGGAAGATAACTTTTTCCTTCTCTTACTTTAAGCAGATACCTAATTTTCAGATTGGAGAGTGTTCTAAGGGATGGCATATTGGGCTTCTTGAAAGATTAGGTGCTTTGGGTACTATGACACCGCAAGAAGTATTAGAAGAAAATAGAGGTAGTATTGCATTAAGATGTCATCCAATAGATTGGAGTGCTAAAAACATTCCTATTCAACGAAAAGATTTAGATTGGCTACCAAAAGAAATATTGGACAATGAGACAGATTTTCCAATAATGCAATTTTCGATAACAAAAAGTACGGGGCGTATTGTAGGTTATTTTGATCGGGATTCTTCTATATTTCACATAGTATTATTAGATCCTGAACATAATATACAACCGGCAAAGAAAACTAATTATCAAATACAACCAACTACAAAAGGGTTATCTCAATATGATGATTTATTAAATAAGTTGGAACGAATTAAAAGTATCGTATCAGATTGTTCTGATAAAAAGTGCAAATTGCATTCACATATTAGTGTTATAGAAGAATTACATGACAATATTGTTTATATAGGACTTGATAATGACTTCTATAGCACTTATCAAGAAATCTTAAAGAAAATTCCATTGCAAAAAATTTTGGAAAACGGAATCTTAGTAAGTATGGATAATGCTTAAGTTCTAAAAAAATGAAGAAAGGTTTATGGTAAGCCTTTCTTCATTTTTTTATTTACTTCTGCTGCAACAGATATTTCAGGTTATCATCGCCCGCGATGCGCTCCAGTTCCTCCTGCACAATCTGCTTCACCTCTTCCTTGATACGCCGGTAGTTCGCCTGCACCGTTTCTTTCATGCGGTCGTTGCCGTCCTCGTCCGTGAAATCGGTAATGACCGGAATTTTCTTGTAGGCACGTTCCTCCCGCTTCACCTTCTCGGCATCCACCACAATCTCGCAGTGAAAAATTTTCTGTTCGATACGTTCGTTGAAGTTGTCGGACACCGAACCGACAAACATTCCCTGCGTCAGACCGGAAATCTTGCTCGGCGGAATGAGCGCATCCATCTGCGTGTTGATGGAGGTGGAAACATCCTGCCGGTTGATGGAGATAGACTGCCGTTTCTGCAACACCTTACCGAACCGTTCCGATAGTGTCTTTGCCGTTTCACCTACCACCTGCCCGGAGAAAATGTTACCGACCGTATTCATCACCACTTTCGCCTCCTTATCACCGTAGTCGCGCACCAGCTGGCTGAAATCCTGAAATCCCAGACACACGGCAACCTTGTTGCTTCGGGCGGTGGCTATAAGGTTGTCCAACCCCTTGAAGTATATCGTGGGCAGCTCGTCGATGATGACCGATGACTTCAGCATTCCCTTCTTGTTGATGAGTTTCACGATACGGGAGTTATACAATCCGAGAGCCGCCCCGTAGATGTTCTGACGGTCGGGATTGTTGCCCACGCATAGGATTTTCGGCTCTTCGGGATTGTTGATGTCCAGCGTAAACTCGCTGTCCGACATCACCCAATAGAGCTGCGGGGAAATCATCCTCGAAAGCGGGATTTTCGCCGACGCTATCTGCCCCATGAGCTGCTCCGCAGCCCCTCCGAGCCAAGCATCCATGAACGGGGAAAGGTAGTTTTCCAGCTCCGGGTAAGAGGTCAGTATCGGGAAAATATCCTCGTAGCGGCGGTTCAAAAACTCGATGGCATGGGGAAACGTGCAATACTTCCCGTTCTGATAGATTTTGAGATACCAGATAATGCTGGCAAACAAAATGATAGGTGACTCCACGAAGAAGTCGCCCTGCTTTTGCACCCAAGTTTTATTGAGGTTAAGCATTATCGTGTAGGCACTCTCGTAAGCGTCCGTAATATCCTCCATGAAATCCGGGTGTATGGGATTGCAACGGTGTGAGCGTCGCGGGTCGTCGAAATTGATCACATAGAATTTCGGCTTCACCTTGTAGCCCTCCGGGTGGTTCAGCAAATGGTTGTAGGCTATGGTGGACAAGTCACTGAATTTGAAGTCATATACATACATCGAGAAGCCCTTTTCAATCTGTTGCTTGATAAAATTGTTTACCACGGCGTATGACTTGCCGCTGCCCGGCGTACCCAACACGATGGACGCACGGAAGGGATTCACCACATTGATCCAGCCATTGTTCCAACGCTTTTTGTAATAGAAGCGTGTGGGCAGATTGACCGAATACTCGCTTTCGATGAGCCTCGTTTCCTGCATGAAACTCTCATTCTCGTTGTTGAAAACATCCTCCATCAGATTGTGTTTCAACAGGCGGCTCATCCACAGCCCGCCCATCAAAAGACAGACATAGCCCGTGCCGATGGTAAGGATATACAAGCCCGTCACCGCTTCAACCGGCAGCGGCAGAGCCAGTATCCACCAGTTGAGGAAAAACAGCACGAATCCGGCGGCGAGTGCCGTCCATATTCTTCCCCAAGTGATTTTCTCGCCCTTGACCCCTTTCGTACCCAGACAGGACAGGGCAAGCAGCAGGACGGCAAACAGTTTCGTGTACAGAATGGAATGGAACAGCCCCGCCGTGCGGTCGAAGTTCAGAAGGATTTTGTCCACCACACCGATGTTCACGCCCCATAGCCGGATGGCTTCGTAGCAGAACCAGTACACGTTCATGACCACTAAAATGATACTCACGGCACGCAGAAAATCCATGATTTTCGCCAATGCCCTCAAATCGTCTTCTTGTTGTGACATACATTGATTTTTTAATTGTTGATACTCCGATTACAAACCCAAGCCCTTGCGCTTTTTCTTCTTTTTGCGCTTCATCGCCCGGATGAAAGCCTCTTCCTCGGCATCTACCGCCGGACCTTCGGGAGTGAGCAAGCCCATTCCGCCCGATACGTCTTCACGGTCGTATGCGGTCTGTCCGTGTGCCTTGTCCGCAGCATCCATAGGGATGGATAACGGTATCGGCGGTTGTCCGGCGTATGGCAGGGTGAAGTGTTCCTGCAAGGCATTCGCCGAAAGCTCCTTGCCCATGCGCGAACCGTTCAGCACACTCCCCGTGCGGTGGTCGATGAAGGTAGCCCCGTAGATGCGCCCTTCCTCCGTGTAGCGCAGTACGGTGTCGATGCCCTTCTCTTTAAGTTGGGAAACAAACCTATCCTTGTCATAAGTGCCTTGCAGCACGGAAAGAACGGTACGTTTCGTCATGTCTGCCAGTTTCCTGTCCTTAATCTCCGATCTGGAACGTACAAACTTCTTCTGCATGGCTTCATAGCCTGCGGACTTCCCGAAGAGCGAGGACTTGAACGGGTTGCCCACCTTGTTGCCCCTGCCGTCCGTGACGGAATAGACCAGCCCGTGATATTCCCGTCCGCGCACGTTACCCCTCGCTTCCTCCACCGTCAGGTTATAGATGGAAAGGAGCGCACGGTATTCGCCCATCGTCTGGAAACGGTACTGCCCGTTCAGAGCTTTCACGGTGCCAGCCACCTGCTTCTTCACATCGCCTGCTGATGCGTCCACCTTGCGCAACGGGTTATCCAATCTCTGATTTTTACGTTCTGCCGGATGCAATCCGTACTTCTGTTCCAGTTCCCTGCGAATACGGTCGCTGCGGCGGTAGAGAAAATCCCGGTTGAGCCTTTTCCCGTTTTCGTCCACGTTGACCGTTACGATGTGCAGGTGGTGGCGGTCTATGTCCTCGTGCTTGAAAACAAGATAAGGCTGGTTTCCGAAACCGAGTTTTTCCAGATACTCGCGGGCGATATTCTGCAACTCAATATCGGTCAGCACATCCTCTGGGTGCGGGTTGAGCGAGATATGCACCACCGGCTTCTCGACCTTCATCTGCGGTGGCAGGAAGGTGTGGAAACCCTCCATCGCCTTGCTTATGTCCACCGTTCCCGAACCGTCATTGTAGATGCGGTTGGTGGTGAGAAGCCGCCCCTGCGCCTCGTTAATCTTCTCCCCGTTGTAGGCAATCGCGCCGTACAACGAGTCTCCTACACTGATTTTTGCGACCATTTTGCTTCCATTTCTCTCGACAATTCCACAATCTGACGGCTCAGTTTCACGAGTTCGACGGTGCGTTGCTCCAGCTTGTAGAGCAACGCCATCGCTTTTTTCTCGGAAAAATGCAGCCTCAATTCCTTCACGACTTGGTTGTAATTCGTCCCCACGGCGCGGAACTGCGCATGAAAATCCGATAGCTTGGTGTAGTAGTCCACCAGCGTCTTGTCCACCTTCAGCACCTTGAACGGTTGCCCGAAGAAGTGCGCTTTGAGGAAAACCGACCTTGCATAGACACCCGATTTTCCAAACATGGCGAGGAAACGGTTGTGTTCCTCTTCGTTGAAACGGACGGTGTAGCGGTACACCGCCGGATCGAGTTTGGGATTTCTCCCTGCTTTGCTTTTCCTTTTCTCTTTCATATCACTTTGGATTTAGCGGATTGACGGCATAAGCCGCCGCTTCTGTTCACGGCACCGCAGTTCTGAAAGGCTTTCCGACTTCGGAGGGAAAGCCCGTCCCCTGCAAGGGCAAGTGCTTTTCGTGGCTGCTCAAAATATTTTGAGCGGCTGAAAAGACATCTTGCTATGTTCAGGTGAACATAAAAATCCGTCAGGGGACGGATTGGGAAGATACCTTTCAGGACTCCGGCTGCGCCACCATCGGCGAACCCTGCTGTCCGGGGGCAAAGTTACGCCCTTAAAGCGGTATCGGACAGATGCTTGACCCGGTCAATGACTGCCAACCGGCGCAACGTGCTGCCACTTGCTTGGGAAGTGATACAAGTTTCAAAATATCATTGTTTATTTGCAGCATGATTCGGATGAAGGACTGAAAGCACACCCCTTCAATCGGATGTTCGGACAGCAATCCGGGCATCTGTCCAAACGGTCGGAAGCGGGTGTGAACGGACAACCGGATTTCCATTCCCGTATTCATGCGTATGAACCAAGGCTTGGACGGGTGGATATGCAATCGGATGTCCGCAGGCTTGGACGGATTGGTGAACAGGTAAATGAACGGACGGTAAAGCGTGCGTGCGTATGAATGGCAATACGCTGCCGTGACCGGACAGATGTGTAACTTAATAAATTATCAAACAAATGAAAGAGACAACTTATGTGGCAATCTCCACGCAGAAAGGAGGGGCCGGAAAGACAACCCTGACAGTGCTTGTGGCAAGCTACCTGCACTATGTGAAAGGCTACAACGTGGCCGTGGTGGACTGCGACTTTCCGCAGTACAGTATTCATGACATGCGCAAGCGTGACCTGAAAGCCGTCATGGAGGACGGGCATTACAAAGTGATGGCGTATGAGCAGCTCAAGCGGCTGAAGAAAAACCCGTACACAATCAGATGCAGCCGCGCGGAGGATGCGATAAGAACCGCCGAAAATCTGACGGAGGCACAGCCCGACCTTGATTTCGTGTTCTTCGACCTGCCGGGTACTATCAACAATGCCGATGTGGTACAGACTATCGCCAAGATGGACTACATCTTCACACCCATCATCGCAGACAGGGTGGTGATGGAAAGTTCCATCAAGTTCGCCACAGTCATTAACGAACAGATGATAAGCACGGGAAAATCCGGCATCAAAGGAATCTACCTTGTGTGGAACATGGTGGACGGACGCGAGAAGACGGAACTATACAAGGCATACGACAAGGTATGCGCCGAGTTCGCCCTGCCTATCCTCGAAACATTCCTGCCGGACAGCAAGCGTTTCCGCAAGGAAACAGCGGCGGAGCGCAAGGCGGTGTTCCGTTCCACGGCGTTCCCTGCGGACAAGACACTGGTACGCGGCAGCAACCTTGACCGCCTTGTGGATGAAATTCTCGGTATCATCAAAAATTGAGTGTCATGGCAAAGAAAGCAAGAATCGAGGACATCGACAGTGATGCCATAATCAACTCGTTCCGTATGGACGATGCAAGCATACCGCCGGAAGCAAGAAGCACGGACGGCAATGTATCGGATCTACCACCGAAGGAAGAACCGCAGTCGGCCGGACCCCAACCTGCATCACGTCCCAAAGAAGAAACGGAACGCAGGCGCAGGAACGGCAAGCCGGAGAAGACGGATTACGATTCCATGTTCGTGCGGGAGTCCAATGTCACGGCAAGGCTCGGAAAACAGGTGTACATCCGAAAGGAGTACCACGACCGCATACTGAAAATGCTACATATCATCGGAGGTAACGAGGTGACTATCGCCGGTTTTCTTGACAACGTGCTGACCTACCATTTCACACAGTTTCAAGACGAGATAGCGGAATCCTTCAAGCGACACATGGAGTCATACAATTTATAAACATTTTAATCAATAACAACATGAGAAGAAAGATGAATGACAGTCAGGCGGACAGCCTGCAAACAAGAAAGAGTGAGAGAAACGTTGCCCGTGCAGCGAAGTGTGCAACCGACAAAGGTCTGGGAAAGACCTGTGATGTTCCCGGAAAGGGAAAGGGCAGCAAGCCTATTGCGGCTTTCCTGCAATCGTCGGAAATCAAAACACGACAGTGCATATACATCTCCCGTGAAGTCCATGAGAAAGTCGCTATTGTCGCCAACCGATTGGGAAACGGATTGAGCATCGGCAAGTTCGTGGACAATGTTCTCCGTGACCATTTCAGACAATACGGTGAGAAGTACATGGAACAGATTGAAAACGCCAAAAAAGTGAGATTATGACAAAAGTATTCTTGATTGTATCGGTTGCCTGCAACGTCTGGTTCCTGCTCATGTTATTGTCTGACAGAATAACGGAAACAAAATTCGTCCGGTTCCTCAAAGGGGCTGCCGGATTATGGCGGTCGTTGGGAACGAAGAGTGAAAAGCAAGATACCTTGCATAGTGAAGCCTCGGATGAAGATGCGGACATCATCGGTAAGAGCCGTTTCAGGATGGCTCCAACTCGGACAACCGCTGCCATATCGACGCAAGAAGCAGCCATTTCGGAAAAAGGCATTGAGCTGTCGGAAGAAGAGGCTACTTTTGACGACGGAAACACGGAAACCGCATCGCGCCCGACACAAGTCCCGGAGGATAAACTCGATGAAACCTTCACGAGCATATCGCCGGAGGAACTGGAATACGGAGAGGATGAGCCGGAGGATGATGAACCGGGCAAGGGACAGGCTTCGGGAAGTGCATTCGAGGACATCGACATGGCAGTACGAACAATAAAGAAGGACTCACCGTCCGAAGCGGAGATGCGACACGCTGGAAAAGTCATGACGGAGCTTGACGGGACGGAGCTTTACTCCAGAATAACGGAACGCTTGACCGACGAAGCAATGAGCGAGAGGCTTGCCAAAGCAATGGCAGTCTTTGTGGACACGGTAAACACTACCGTGGCACAAGCAAAAAGCAAAGTGTTCGTCGTGCCTGACAACATCGAGGAGTTCGACATCCGCAACTATGTATGACAACTGAAAAAGGAAAGAACATGAAGGAATGACAATCAACCCACGCGGCGAGGAAGCGCAAGGCGCATCCGGTACGCAACGGACACACCCAAGTCCGTGGAAACAAAAGGGCGACCACTAAACCAAAGTAAAGTAAAAAAGTATCAACCGCCCGACAAAGGACCATCCACCCTTTCGACGGCAAAAAACAAGGACAGTTTATGAACAAGAACATCGTAAGAAACAGAAAAACAATCCTCTCTGCGGCACTCATCATCGCCGCAACCGCCTCCGCCTTCGCGCAGGGAAACGGCATCGCGGGCATCAACGAAGCCACCTCTATGGTGAGTTCCTATTTCGACCCCGGCACGAAACTGATATACGCCATCGGCGCGGTCGTCGGGCTTATCGGGGGCGTGAAAGTGTACGGGAAATTTTCATCGGGCGACCCCGACACCTCAAAAACAGCCGCAAGCTGGTTCGGCGCGTGCATCTTCCTGATTGTAGCCGCCACCATCCTGCGCTCATTCTTCCTCTAATATAATAATGTATGGCTGAATACCCGGTAAACAAGGGTATCGGTCGTCCGGTAGAGTTCAAGGGCTTGAAGGCTCAGTACCTCTTCATCTTCTGCGGAGGTCTGCTGGCTCTCTTCGTCCTGTTCGTCATCCTCTACATGGTCGGCATCGACCAGTGGATATGTATCGGCTTCGGCGCGGCATCGTCCTCCCTCCTTGTATGGCAGACCTTCGCGCTGAACGCCCGGTACGGCGAACACGGGCTGATGAAAATGGGAGCGGCACGGAGCCACCCCCGATACCTGATTAACCGGCGGCGGATACCCCGTCTGTTCAAACGACAACGAAAGGAAGAAAGACAATGAGGAATACATCGAAAATGACAACACTGGAAAACAAGTTCCCGCTTTTAGCGGTGGAGCATGGCTGCATCATCTCAAAGGACGCCGACATCACGGTGGCTTTCGAGGTGGAGCTGCCGGAACTTTACACCGTGACGGGCGCGGAGTACGAGGCGATACACGGCTGCTGGTGCAAGGCAATCAAGGTGCTGCCGGACTACTCCGTCGTCCACAAACAGGACTGGTTCATCAAGGAACGCTACAAGCCGGAACTTCAGAAGGACGACATGAGTTTCCTCTCACGCAGCTTCGAGCGACACTTCAACGAGCGTCCGTACCTGAAACACACCTGCTATCTCTACCTGACCAAGACGACAAAGGAGCGTAACCGGATGCAGAGCAACTTCAGCACGCTGTGCCGGGGACATATCATCCCGAAGGAGCTGGACAAGGAAACCACGACCAAGTTCTTGGAAGCCTGCGAACAGTTCGAGCGCATCATGAACGACAGCGGGCTTGTCAGGCTGCGCCGCCTATCCACCGATGAGATTGTGGGTACTGAGGGAAAAACGGGATTGATTGAACGCTACTTCTCGCTCATGCCGGAGGGGAATACCACCTTACAAGATATTGAGCTTTCGGCAAGGGAGATGCGCATCGGCGACAACCGACTGTGCCTGCACACCCTCTCCGACGCGGAAGACCTGCCGGGCAAGGTGGCAACCGACACCCGTTACGAGAAGCTCTCCACCGACCGGAGCGACTGCCGCCTCTCCTTCGCCTCCCCCGTGGGGTTGCTGCTCTCCTGCAACCATATCTACAACCAGTATGTGCTGATAGACAACAGCGAGGAAGCCTTGCAGAAGTTCGAGAAATCCGCCCGCAACATGCAGTCGCTCTCACGGTATAGCCGGAGCAACAGTATCAACCGCGAGTGGATAGACCAATACCTGAACGAAGCCCATTCCTACGGGCTGACCTCGGTACGGGCGCATTTCAACGTCATGGCGTGGAGCGACGACGCGGAGGAGCTGAAGCATATAAGGAACGATGTGGGCAGCCAGCTGGCAAGCATGGAGTGCGTGCCGCGCCACAACACCATCGACTGCCCGACGCTCTACTGGGCGGCGATACCCGGCAACGCGGCGGACTTTCCGGCGGAAGAGAGTTTCCATACCTTCATCGAGCAGGCGGTGTGCCTGTTCACGGAGGAAACCAATTACCGCTCTTCGCTCTCGCCCTTCGGCATCAAGATGGTGGACAGGCTCACGGGAAAACCGCTGCACCTCGACATCAGCGACCTGCCCATGAAGCGGGGCATCACCACGAACCGCAACAAGTTCGTGCTGGGTCCTTCGGGCAGCGGCAAGTCGTTCTTCATGAACCACCTCGTGAGGCAATACTACGAACAAGGTACGCACGTCGTGCTGGTGGACACGGGAAACTCTTATCAGGGCTTGTGCGGCATGATCCGGCGCAAGACAGGCGGAGCGGACGGCGTGTACTTCACCTACACGGAGGAAAAGCCCATATCGTTCAACCCGTTCTACACCGATGATTATGTCTTCGACGTGGAGAAGAAGGACAGCATCAAGACCCTGCTGCTGACGCTCTGGAAGTCGGAGGACGACAAGGTGACGAAGACGGAGAGCGGCGAACTGGGCAGTGCCGTGAGTGCCTACATCGAGCGCATCAAGGCAGACCGGAGCATCGTGCCGTCTTTCAACACCTTCTACGAGTATATGCGCGACGACTACCGCAAGGAGCTGGCTGAACGTGACATCAAGGTGGAGAAGTCCGACTTCAACATCGACAACATGCTCACCACCATGCGGCAGTATTACCGGGGCGGGCGTTACGACTTCCTGCTCAACTCCACGGAGAACATCGACCTGCTCAACAAGCGGTTCATTGTCTTCGAAATTGACAGCATAAAGGAAAACCGCGAGCTTTTTCCGGTCGTGACGATCATCATCATGGAAGCCTTCATCAACAAGATGCGACGGCTGAAAGGGGTGCGGAAACAGCTTATCGTGGAAGAGGCTTGGAAGGCTCTTTCTTCGGCGAACATGGCTGAATACCTGCGCTATATGTACAAGACGGTCAGAAAATATTACGGCGAGGCAATCGTGGTAACGCAGGAGGTGGACGACATCATTTCCTCTCCCGTGGTCAAGGAGAGCATCATCAACAACTCCGACTGCAAGATACTTCTCGACCAGCGCAAGTATATGAACAAGTTTGACCAGATACAGGCGTTGCTCGGACTGACGGAAAAGGAGAAGGGGCAGATACTCTCCATCAACATGGCGAACAACCCTTCACGGCTCTACAAGGAGGTGTGGATAGGCTTGGGCGGCACGCAGTCGGCGGTCTATGCTACGGAGGTCAGTGCCGAAGAGTATCTGGCGTACACCACCGAGGAAACGGAGAAAGTGGAGGTTTACCGTCTGGCGGAGAAGCTGGGCGGCGACATCGAAGCCGCCATCCGGCAACTTGCCGAAAAGCGGAGAAACAAGGAAACAACCAACAATTAAAAATGAATTTATCAACGAAAAAAGAAAAATGCGTATGAATTTACCAAAAGTGAAAATGCTGCAAGTCAGCAAGTGCCTGATCGGATTGGCGGTCATGATGCTGCAATCCTGCGACGTGGCCGACAACCTCCGTGACATGCTGTGCGGGAACTGGGAGAGCGTGGAGGGGAAGCCCGACGTGCTTATCTACAAGGAGGGCGAAGCCTACAAGGTGACGGTGTTCCGCCGGAGCGGTCTGCGCCGCAAACTCAAGCCGGAAACCTATCTCTTGCAGGAGGAGAACGGCAACCTGTTCATGAACACCGGCTTCCGCATCGACGTGTCCTACAACGAGGCAACGGACGTGCTGACCTTCTCGCCAAACGGTGACTATGTGCGGGTGAAGCCGCAGCCGGAGAACCAGACAGAAGAATAACAACCGCTAAAATCCAAAGTAAACATGAGAACAAGAATAACAATGATTGTCTGCCTGTGCCTGCTTCTCGCGGGCCGGGCAAGCGCACAGTGGGCGGTGATAGACCCGTCCAACATCGCCCAGAGCATCGTGAACACCTCCAAGAACGTGGTGCATACCTCGACCACCGCCCAGAACATGGTGAAGAATTTTCAGGAAACCGTGAAAATCTACGAGCAGGGAAAGAAGTATTACGACGCGCTGAAATCAGTGAACAACCTTGTCCGGGATGCCCGCAAGGTGCAACAGACCATCCTGATGGTGGGCGACATCACCGACATCTATGTGACCAACTTCCAGCGGATGATGCGTGACGACAACTTCACCGTGGAGGAACTGGGAGCCATCGCCTTCGGCTACACGAAGCTGCTGGAAGAGAGCAATGATGTACTGACCGAACTGAAAAACGTGGTGAACATCACCACGCTCTCCATGACCGACAAGGAGCGCATGGACGTGGTGGAACGCTGCCATTCCAAAATGAAGCGTTACCGCAACCTCGTGAGCTACTACACCAACAAGAACATATCGGTGTCCTATCTCCGCGCTAAAAAGAAGAACGACCTCGACCGCATCATGGGGCTGTACGGGAACATGAACGAAAGATACTGGTAAGACTATGGAGTTCGACAACCTTCACCAGATTCTGCGCTCGCTCTACGAGCAGATGATGCCGCTGTGCGAGGACATGGCGGGCGTGGCGAAAGGCATCGCCGGGCTGGGCGCGCTGTTCTACGTCGCCTACAGGGTATGGCAGTCGCTGGCGAGAGCCGAACCGATAGACGTGTTCCCGATGCTCCGCCCCTTCGCCATCGGTCTTTGCATCATGTTCTTCCCCACGGTTGTGCTGGGTACGATAAACAGCATCCTTTCGCCCGTCGTGCAAGGCACGGCGAAGATGCTGGAGGCGGAAACGCTCGACATGAACACCTACCGCCAGCAGAAGGACAAGTTGGAATACGAGGCGATGATGCGCAACCCCGAAACCGCCTACCTCGTGTCCAACGAGGAGTTTGACAAACAGCTGGAGGAACTCGGCTGGTCGCCCTCCGACATGGTGACGATGGCGGGGATGTATATCGACCGGGGAATGTACAACATGAAAAAGAGCATCCGCGACTTCTTCCGCGAGATACTGGAACTGCTGTTCCAAGCCGCCGCCCTCGTGATAGACACCGTCCGCACCTTCTTCCTCGTGGTGCTGGCGATACTCGGTCCGATAGCCTTCGCCATATCGGTGTGGGACGGTTTCCAAAGCACGCTCACGCAGTGGATATGCCGCTACATACAGGTCTATCTGTGGCTGCCGGTGTCGGACATGTTCAGCACCATACTGGCTAAGATACAGGTGCTGATGCTGCAAAGCGACATCGAGCGGATGCAGGCAGACCCGAACTTCTCGCTGGATTCGAGCGACGGGGTGTACATCGTGTTCCTCTGCATCGGCATCATCGGTTACTTCACCATCCCCACCGTGGCGGGCTGGATCATCCAAGCCGGGGGCATGGGCGGCTACAACCGTAACATGAACCAGATGGCTGGACGTGCCGGAGGCATGGCGGGCGGAGTTGCGGGAGCTACCGCAGGGAACGCCGTCGGACGCATCGGCAAGCTGCTGAAATAATCAATGTGCAATTATAAACGGAAAAAGTAAAAATGGAATTCAAGTCACTCAGAAACATCGAATCGTCGTTCAGGCAGATACGCCTGTTCGGTATCGTCTTCCTCTCGCTGTGCGCCGTGGTGACGGTGTGGAGCGTGTGGAACTCCTACCGCTTCGCCGAGAAGCAACGGGAGAAGATCTATGTGCTGGACAACGGCAAGAGCCTGATGCTCGCCTTGTCACAGGACCTGTCGCAGAACCGCCCGGCGGAGGCACGGGAGCATGTGCGCCGCTTCCACGAGCTGTTCTTCACGCTCTCACCTGAAAAAAGCGCGATTGAACACAACGTGAAACGTGCCTTGCTGCTGGCGGACAAGAGCGTGTACCACTATTATTCGGACTTCGCCGAGAAGGGGTACTACAACCGCATCATCGCCGGGAACATCAACCAAGTGCTGAAGGTGGACAGCGTGGTGTGCGACTTCAACGCCTATCCCTACCGCGCCGTGACCTACGCCACGCAGAAAATCATCCGGCAGAGCAACGTCACCGAGCGCAGCCTCGTGACCACCTGCCGCCTGCTGAACGCATCACGGTCGGACGATAACCCAAACGGTTTCACCATCGAGGGTTTCACCATCATCGAGAACAAGGATTTACAGACAATCAAACGGTAACGGATTATGAAACGGAAAGTAAAAAGTATCAGAAAAACAATGTGGGGCGTGTACTGGAAGCTCCACGACAAACGGAAACGGCTGGTGGAAAGGCTCAAAGGGTATCTGGACGGCTTGCCGCCGGAAACATGCCGCCGCATCGTGCTGGGGATGCTCGCCGCCTTCGCGGTGCTTGCCCTATACACCTTCGGCAGAGCCGTCTATGACATCGGCAGGAATGATGGCTCACGCATGGAAACGGGACACGCCGGACGGGTGGAGCTGCCGACCCCGGCGGAAACAGACAATCACTTAACACCTTATTTATATGGAACAGAAGAAGAATGAACCAAAGAATGAACCGACGAAAGAGAACAAAGCCGCTCCCGACACGGGAAAGCCGAAGAAGGAGCGCGAACCGCTGACCGAGGCGCAGCGGCTGAAACGGCAGAAGATGATAGTCCTGCCCGCTATGGTGCTGGTGTTCATAGGGGCGATGTGGCTGATATTCGCCCCGTCCTCCGGCAAGGAGCAACAGCCGGGAACGGACGGCTACAACACCGAGATGCCCGACGCGGACAAGGCGAACCGGCAGATTATCGGCGACAAGCTGAAAGCCTACGAGCATGGGGAGATGGAGGAGCGTCAGGAGAGCCGCAACCGTGCCATCGGGCAGTTGGGCGACATGTTCGACCGAGAGATTGTGGGAACGGAGGACGGAACGGCCTTCGACCTCGCCAATCCGGGCGGCAAGGAGGAAAAGGCACAGCCCGCCACGCCGCAGACCATCCAATCCTCCGCTGCCGCCTACCGTGACCTGAACGCTACGCTCGGCAACTTCTACGAACAGCCGAAGAATGACAATGCCGAGATGGAGGAATTGTTGGAGCGCATCGCATCGCTGGAGTCGGAACTGGAAAGCGAGAAGGGCAAGGCTTCCGCCGTGGACGACCAAGTGGCTCTTATGGAGAAATCCTACGAGCTGGCGGCAAAGTACATGGGCGGTCAGAACGGTGGGAAGCCGGAACAGGCGGCAGAGCCTGCCACCGTGCAGAAAGGAAAGAAGAACACGGCGACACCCGTAAGGCAGGTGACCCGCCAAGTTGTTTCCTCGCTTGCACAGCCCATGAGCAACGCGGAGTTTGTCGCCACTTTCTCGCAGGAGCGCAACAGAAGTTTTAATACGGCTGTCGGCACGGCGGAGGTATCGGACAGGAACACCATACCGGCATGTGTGCATGGGGCGCAGAGCGTGACGGACGGGCAGACGGTAAGGCTGCGCCTGCTGGAGCCTATGGCGGTGGCGGGCAGGACAATCCCCCGCAATGCGGTGGTGGTCGGCACGGGCAAGATACAGGGTGAGCGGCTCGACATCGGGATCACCTCGCTGGAATACGACGGCACGATTATCCCCGTGGAACTTGCGGTCTATGACACGGACGGACAGTCCGGCATCTTCATCCCGAACTCGATGGAGATGAACGCCGTCAGGGAGGTCGCCGCCAACATGGGCGGCTCGTTGGGGAGCAGCATCAACATCTCCACCAATGCCGGGGCGCAGCTCGCCTCCGACTTGGGCAAGGGGCTGATACAAGGCACGAGCCAGTACATCGCCAAGAAGATGCGCACCGTCAAGGTGCATCTGAAAGCCGGGTACAGGGTCATGCTTTACCAAGAAAAAGATTGAGAACAATAAAAAAATTACCACTAAAAATCCAAAAGTAATGAGAAAAGTAATCATCATGTTTGCCCTCGCTATGGGCATCGCAACTGCCAACGCGCAGGAGAATGTAACCGTTGAAACGACCAACGGAAGTAATGAACAGCCGACCTTGACAAAGGAGGTCTATCCGCAGAAGGAGGCGGACGGTGACCTGTATCACGGGCTGTCGCGCAAGCTGACCTTCGACCGCATGATACCGCCGCACGGACTGGAAGTGACCTACGACAAGACCGTCCACGTCATCTTTCCGGCGGAGGTGCGCTACGTCGATTTAGGCTCGCCCGACCTGATTGCCGGGAAAGCAGACGGAGCGGAGAACGTCATCCGTGTGAAGGCTACCGTGAGGAATTTTTCCAACGAAACGAATATGTCCGTCATCACGGAGGACGGCAGTTTCTACACCTTCAATGTGAAATACGCCGCCGAACCGCTGTTGCTCAACGTGGAGATGTGCGACTTCATCCATGACGGCAGCACGGTGAACCGCCCGAACAATGCGCAGGAAATCTATCTGAAAGAGCTGGGCAGCGAAAGCCCGATGCTGGTGCGCCTTATCATGAAGTCCATCCACAAACAGAACAAACGGGAGGTGAAGCATATCGGCTGCAAACGTTTCGGCATCCAATATCTTCTGAAAGGCATCTACACGCACAACGGCTTGCTATACTTCCACACGGAGATAAAGAACCAGAGCAACGTGCCTTTCGATGTGGACTACATCACTTGGAAAATCGTGGACAAGAAGGTGGCAAAGCGTACCGCCGTGCAGGAGCAGATCATTCTGCCGCTCCGCGCGCAGAACTACGCCACCCTCGTGCCGGGCAGGAAGAGCGAGCGCACGGTCTTCACGATGGCGAAGTTCACCATCCCCGATGACAAGTGCCTTATTGTGGAACTTAACGAGAAGAACGGCGGCCGTCACCAATCCTTCGTGATTGAGAACGAGGATTTGGTACGCGCCAATACCATCAACGAACTTCAAGTGCGCTAACCATGAGAAAGTACATCGCAATAATCATCGCGTCGCTTGCCCTTTTCACGGGGCAGGCGCACGCCCAGCGATGCCTGCCGAAGATGCTGGGCATTGAGGTGAGGGCGAATATGGCGGACGGCTTTCATCCCGGCGGCAAGGACGGCGGGTACAGCTTCGGGGCTGCTCTCTCCACTTACACGAAGAAAGGGAACAAGTGGGTGTTCGGTGGCGAATATCTCCTGAAGAACAACCCCTACAAGGACACCAAGATACCCGTGGCGCAGTTCACGGCGGAGGGTGGCTATTACTTCAAGATACTGTCGGACGCCCGAAAAATCGTGTTCGTCTATGCCGGGGCTTCGGCTCTTGCCGGATATGAATCGGTGAATTGGGGAAAGAAGGTGCTGTTTGACGGCTCCACGTTGCACGACCGGGACGCCTTCATCTACGGCGGTGCGCTGACGCTCGATGTGGAGTGCTACGTGGCAGACCGTATCGCCCTGCTTGCCAATCTGCGTGAGCGTTGCCTGTGGGGTGGCGACACACGGAAGTTTCACACGCAGTTCGGGGTCGGCGTGAAGTTCATCATCAACTGACACGGGTATGGAACGGACGGAAATAGATGCAGTCAGAAGGATGCCGCTTGCGGATTTTCTTGCACGGTTGGGGCATGAGCCTGTCAGAAGGAGCGGAAACGAGCTGTGGTATATCGCCCCGTACAGGGGCGAGCGCACACCCTCTTTCCGTGTGAACGTGGCGAAACAGCTCTGGTACGACTTCGGTTTGGGCAAGGGCGGCGACATCTTCACGCTTGCCGGGGAGTTTCTGCAAAGCGGTGACTTCATGGCGCAGGCGAAGTTCATAGCGGAAACCGCCAACATGACGGTGACCGGATGGGAAAAGCCCGCCTATCTCCCTAAGCCGACCGAACCCGTCTTTGAGGATGTGGAGGTCGCTCTGCTGCTCCGCTCACCGCTGACGGAGTATCTGGCGGAACGGGGCATACCAATCGGAGTAGCATCCCGCCACTGTTGCCGTCTGAACTACGGCGTTCGTGGAAAACGGTATTTTGCCGTCGGTTTCCCGAACATGACAGGTGGCTATGAAGTCCGAAGCCGCTTTTTCAAGGGGTGCATACCGCCGAAGTCCGTATCGCTGGTAAAGGCGAATGACATCTTGGCTGACGAGTGCCTCGTGTTCGAGGGCTTCATGGACTTTCTCTCCGCCGTGACGCTTGGTGTAACCGGTAACGCTGACTGCCTTGTGCTGAACTCCGTCGCCAACGTGGAGAAGGCGGCGGGATTGCTGAACGGCTACGGGCGCATCGGATGCTTCCTCGACCGTGACGAAGCCGGACGGCGGACGCTTGACGCTCTTGCCAAACGGTATGGGGCGCGTGTCGCCGACCGTTCCTCCCTCTATGACGGTTGCAAGGACTTGAACGAGTACCTGCAACAGACAACAAAAAACAGAAAAACAACCATCTAAAAATCGAAGAAAAATGAACATACTGAACAACAGAAACAAGAGAACAAACATCTTCAAGGCGGTGGCGTTATGCCTGATAGCCGCCGTGTCATTCACCCTCGTATCGTGCGACGACGACATGGACATCCAGCAGTCCTATCCCTTCACGGTGGAGGTCATGCCCGTGCCGAACAAGGTGACGAAGGGGCAGACGGTGGAAATCCGCTGTGAACTGAAAAAGGAGGGCGACTTCGCTAACACGCTTTACACTATCCGCTACTTTCAGTTTGAGGGGGAAGGAAAGTTGAAAATGGATAACGGCATCACCTTCCTGCCCAACGACCGCTACCTGCTGGAGAACGGGAAGTTCCGCCTGTACTATACGGCGGAGGGTGACGAGGCACATAATTTCATCGTGGTGGTGGAGGATAATTTCAAAAATTCCTACGAATTGGAATTTGACTTCAACAACCGGAACGTGAAAGATGACGGCTTTACCGCCATTCCCATCGGAGGTTTCAAACGTGTATGAAGATGATGCGTATATTCATGACAATGCTCTGTTCGCTTCTGGCGGTCTGTTCTGTGTCCGCACAGATCAGCCGCCAAGAGGGAGCGGACGGGCAGGCGGCAATCTACCGACTGCCACTTATGGAACGTGCTTTTTTATGCTGCCGCTACTTTGAAGGCTGGCACTCAGAAAAACACCACCCATACGTGGGTTGGGGTCACAAACTTTTGCCAAACGAGAAGTATTCGGCACGAACCATGACAAAACGGGATGCGGATGAACTTTTGAGGAAAGACCTGCGCAAATTTGTCGCCATGTTCCGTAAATTCGGAGTTGATTCGACTTTGCTTGGCACGTTAGCTTACAATGTGGGACCGGCGAAGCTCTTAGGCAGCAAGACAATCCCCAAAAGCACCTTAATCAAGAAGCTGGAAACTGGCGACAGGAACATCTACCGTGAGTATATAGCCTTCTGCAACTACAAAGGGAAACGCCACGCCATGCTGCTCAAACGGAGAAAGGCGGAGTTTGCGCTACTGTATATTCCATAAAAGGACTGACAAAACTGACAAAAGACGTGCCATATTCAACTTGGCACGTCCTTTGCTTATGTTAAGAAAAAACATTTATAACTCAACTTATGTCATATTCAAACGTAACAAAAGATTTTCAAGGCTTCGTTGATTCGATTGATATGAATTATCATGAGATATACGAATTTTACCAAGCATCTGTTGGTAATACAGAATCAAGTTCTTTATTCAGAGTTGAACCAGCAAATGGTAGTGAAGATACCATGATTGTGTATGAACCAACGAATAATGCTTTAAGGCTAACCCCAGATGCGGCAAAATTTTTACCTGAATGGATTGAAAGCAATCTAATGGAAGAAATGGATGCGGAGTCGTTTTATGGAATGAAGTATGCGCAAGAAAGAGATGAAGAACGGGAGGCAAAAGGTTTAGATTAGAGCCTGCCATACATAAACGAAAATCCGATGAAGTTGGGGCTTCATCGGATTTTCTGCTTTTACATTTCATACATTCGGGATTGTTCCCGTGTCTATCACGCCACCGTCCCTGCAATGCTCGATGCTGCCGGACGTAAATCCCATGCTGTTGATTGCGATGTGGCGAATATAGTCCGCATACTCCTTACCTTGAAAATTCTTTCCCGTAAGGTTTCTGAAAATCATCTTTATGCTTATGCCGTCGTTGCCGTGCAAGATGATTTTTCCGTTCTGTCTGATTGTTTCCATGATTAAAACTTGTTTTTTGTGAATGGTATCGCAGATTGGACAAAGGTTTCTTTGCTACTTTCTTTGTCCGCCATCATGCTCACTGAAAGAAAGTAGGGCGGCTTTCGCCGCCCCGCCACTCAAAAGCGTGTGTAAAGTCCTGTCACCATCGTGAATATTTCTTCCAGCATATCAAAATAAACTCCCTCGTGTACGGCAATGTCTTTCGTCCTGCACTCGAATGTCTTTTTGCTGAATGTCTTGCTGTAGAAGCGCATATTGTAGAGGTCTGCCCCTGCATCATAGATGATGTCAAGGCGGTTTGCGCTTGTCTTGTTCCTTGCAAGGCTCATCCGTAAGCCGTTGCCCATATCTATGAAGTCACGGCTTCCCGTCATGGCGGTAAAGCGTTTTCCGCCTATCTGCTGTAATATCGTCTTTGCTATCATATCCTTTGTTTTTAGAGTTTTTAAGTGTTGGCGGTGCGGACACCGCCAACTTGTTCAAAATTCTCGCATCTCGGCAATGGGTGTCTGCCGTTGCAGCCACTCTTTCACACATTCCATGTTGTACTCGCTCGTGATAACTGCCGTATGGCTGTCGGTGGCGGTGAAGCGTGTGCTTTCGTAATCATCTATCCACCCTTTGAGGGTGTTCGTTCCCCACGCTCCGGCATCGTCAAAGATGCCGTCCAATGCCGTGATAGATTCGCTGAACTTGACTATCAGCGTCTGATAGGTCGTGTTCATCGGTTGTCCTCCTTTCCCTGCTTTGCGTTCAGCCACTTGTTCCTTGCGGTTCGGCACTCGTCCAATGTGGGTTTGACACAAGCGAACAATTCTCCGTCCGTGTGGCGGTAGTCATACTGCACAAGTGTCCGCTTGCGTCTGCCTATACCCGATTGGAAACGCTCGTATTTCTCCGTACCTGCTTCCGTGCAGGTGCTTACTCCGTTGATGGTCATTCGTGTTGCCATAATGTTGCTTTTTAGATGGTTAAAAATGTACTGACAGAACTCTGTTCTTCATCACCATTTCGGGATTGCTCGTGTAGCGTTGATGCAGATAGAAATGGTGTGAGCCGAAGCCGTAAAGGAAGAACTTGTCAAGTTCGTGCTTCTCGGCAAACGCCTTTACGCTCTTTCTCAATTCCCCCTCACTCGTTGTGAGAGTGAGGAGGTTTACAAATTCAAGGAACAATGCAGGGATTTTATCGTCCCACACACAAATCATGCTTTCAATTCTTACTTCCATATCAATGTTGTTTTAGGGTTGATGCTATGCCGCTTTCAGCCGCTCACGGATAAGATTGGCGTTCTTGTTCACAAGGTCTATGATGCGCTCGTGGTATTCTGTGTTCTCGTTGCATAAGCCACGACACTGCACCACCTCAAAGGTTTTCAAGGACACTTCCACCGTTTCTATGCGTCTGCCGTCAATGGTCGCTGAAAGGATAAGGGAATTTTCCCGATTGTGGTAGCCGCCCACGCAATGGTGCATCATCCGTCCTTCCTCTATCATTTCCTCCACGCTCTCTATGACTTTAACGCAGATAAGGCTGTCGGAAAAGACAAGTCCGAAGAATATGCCTTTGGCTTTCAGATATTGTTTCTCGTCCTCAACCGCTTTCTGCCGTTGCCGTTCAGTCCGTTCACGTTCCCTTTGGCGGTTGCGTCTTGCCACCAACCTGTCGTGTTCGGCTTTGAGGTCTTGGGGGCAGACGTACTTCGGGCTGTTCGTGTCCTTGCCGAAGTGTCGCAGGAGGTCTATCGTGTCACGCCACACAGAGCCGTCTGTGATGGTGTAGCCGTTGCGGATACATATCTTGATTGACGCCCAATACTCCCCGATATTGAAAGAGTGGTGCAGGTAGTAGCGCAACATCTGATATTGCCCAGCCTTCAACAGCGTTTCCGCACGGCTGTCGGAAAGAATGCCTTTGAAAAGGTCGTAAGGCAGGATATTGTGGTATTCGCCCTTGAAGCCGTTTCGCTTCACTTCGGGTATGAAACGCTGTCGGGGGTAGGTGCATCTCGGAGTGATGTCGTATGCCCGAATTTCTTGGTTCTTGCGTACCTCCATATCGCTGTATTCCGACCACTGGTCATAATATAACATCGACATTCCACGCAGTCGGGCAACGGTCGTTGTCCTGCCGTCGGGGGCAATCCACCTCTGCACTACCTCAAAGATGGAATACTCGGCAGGCTGTCCTGCCTTGTATCGGGAATTGACGGAAAAGAAGCGTATCACTTGGTACTGCTTGCAGGTGGTGACGATGGAGAAATACTCCATATCGCTGAAAACGCTCTTTCGGGTGCGCAACGCTTCCAACTCCATACCGCAACGGGGGCAGGTGCATCCGCAAACGGTGTCGGCAAGGTCGTGGTCGCTTTTCCACGAATGTCCGCACTCGGTGCAGATGTTCGTGCCGTTTGCCCTCTTGACCGCGTAATGCTTGAAGCAATGACGGAAAGCGTATGCCCTTTGTTCTTCGGTCAATATCGGTAGTCGCTTGCTCAAACGTGCGACTTCCTGCTGTATGCGTGTTCTCGGTTTCATAATCAGAAATTGAATAGGTTGGGTTGTTGTACTTCTTGTGCGCTCGCTTTATTGGCGGTTCTCGGCTTGTGGCGGTTCTGCAACTTGCGGAGTTCTTCCTCTTGGTATTTGCGGACAGCGTTCTGACGTGCTTCCGCCTTTTCCTCCGCCGTGAGTTCCACAACGTGGTTCACCACCACTTGGCAGTTCATCGGCTTGCCTACCTCTATCTCGTTCTCGTCATAGTAGTGGACGGCTTGCCCGAATATCTCTCCGTCCGTGAAGCCGTTGCAACCGCTTTTCTTCACGTAGTTCAGAATATAGGTCACGCAATCGTCTATGTTCTTGGCAGGGTTGCGGTAGTTCTTCGCAAAGAGCGCATCCTCTTCCGCCCGCTGTTCCAGATACATCTGTATCGTTCTCTTGAAATGGTCTGTTCCTTTCATATCGCTGTCGTTTTTAGATTGTCTGTTTCAGTATCTCTCTCCAATAGGTCGGCTCTACCTCGCTGAGAAGGAAGTCCATGAAGTCCCTCCGTGCGTCCTTGTTCAGTTCGTGGTAGAGTTCACGGAACACGGATATGTTGCCGTTGATGTACGTTTCCACCATATACACGAAGATGTTGTCCACCTCGTAATATCTGCACTGCTGCGCTGCCGTCTTGCTGTTTCTTTTTGCCATATCGGTAAGGGTTAAAGGGTGAATAACCAAAGAATGAAGCCGAAGAAGGCAATGGTGGAAAGGATAGCCACGATTACACCTATCGCCACTCGAAACACTCCGTTTACAATCTCTCTGATGATGCCCCAAAGGATGCCGAACACCCCGAAGGCGGTGCGCATCATCAAGCCGCATATCGCCAACCCGATGTATTGCGCCACTTGTCTGAAATTTGCCGTTGCTGTCATAGCCGTATTTACTTGTTAAGTTCCACGATGCTGTCAATCCTGCCGTAAAGGAAACTGCGGAGTGCGGTCTTGTCGGTAGCCTTGTATTCCGCCCAATGTCCGTACTGCTTCACGATGTAGGTTCGGAGAATGTCGGAGAAGTCAAACTTCCAACCTTGCAGGGGTACTGCGCTATTGAAATAGGAATTGCTATTCACGTTGCGTGTAAGCCAGTCCTTTTCCTCTCGGCTCAATTTTTCTCCGTTGTTGAGTTTGCTACGAAGTCCGTACACCTTGCAGTCTTGCAGGTTCTCCAAACTTGGTACTTCCCATGCCACGAATTTTGTTGCTATCGCTGTTCTCATATCCGTTGTTTTTTGATTTTTTGTTTTTTTATGCGGATTCAAGAGCTGAGGGAGTTGAGTTTCAAACTATCTTATCTGCCTCTCGTTTATCCGACATTTTTTTTATGCGTCTTTCTGTCGCATCGGTCGTTTTCGTTTCGGGTGCTTGAAAAGGTAGGGATTAGGGAATGCAAGGTTTTTCGGTCAAAATACTACCCGCAGGGCTGGAGATTTTTACCGAAAACAGGAGGCTTGACCTTGCTTTCCCGTCCAATCCCGGAATTACCTTTGCGCCCAGAACGAAAATGACTGACTGATGCGGCTCACTGAAAGGCGCAAAATGGAGGTAAACGAAAACAGAGGCAGATTGGGTAGAAAAAACTTCAGGAGAAAATCCGTAAAAAAGGAATAACCAAAAGGGAAAAGACATCACCGGAGCGTGAAAAGGGCAAACCACAACAAAGGAAGTATGAATGTTTCCGATCCGACAGGACTTGTCCAGCCGGGCGACAACAATCATTCTTCCCGGTTTGCCCGGCTGTGTGTGTCCGTCTGCTTCATTCATGGGGCAGGCTGACACACTCTGCATTCACTTTCCGCTTCCGGCAAAAGGGACAGCGAAAAAAGAAAAATCATTTGAAAACCCGTAAAAGCACCTCTTGGCATAGGCGCAAAAGAAAGGGGCATTGCTTCATCTGTCTAAACATCGTTTAGGCGTGAGGCAATGCCCTTTTCTCCGGCTATGCGGCAGTCTGCACACGTTTGTTCAAAACTCGTTTTGGGCAATGGTGTTCCGACGGATAAAACCGCTTTTACGGAAAATTCTTATGAATGAGGGGATAAAAAAACGGGAGTTTATATCAAAATCTCGAATTAAATAGCTACTTTTGCATACGAAGAGTTCTTTGAAGGTTACGCAACGCGCAGAAGGATAATGCAGTAGATAACTAACTAAATCGTAACCTATTACTATCAAGAGCGATTAACCTACGCTCATTTCCAATAAATTACACTCTTTTCGTAACTTCTCTTGTGCAAAGTTACTTAAATATTTTGTTACATAGCAAGAAAGAGGCTAAAAAAAGCCTCTTTCAGTATCTTTATTTGGTATTTTGGTATAAAAAGGCTGTTGCTTTCGCTAATGTTTCCGGTTTGCCGATATCAATCAGATGTAACTTTTCTTTCAAATAACCACCATAGTTTACTTGCCGGCAAGTGGCAAGATAGAAATCCATAATAGAGAATTTACCCTCCCAACGGGGAGAGGTCATCCATTGAAAAATGGCGGGCGAAAGTACATGGATACCACTGAATGCATATTCCTGATAAAGAGAAGGATCATACTGAAAACCTTCCGGTTTCACTTGTTCCGTATCCTTGTTTATCCATCCGCAAAGTCTTTTGTCTGTATCAAAAAGAAGATAGCGGGAGGTTTTACGTTGGCTGGCCAGTAAAGTAGCAACAGCACCGCTTTGTAGATGATAGTCATATAGTTCTTTCAGGTTCACGTCTGAAAGAATATCTACATTGTGTATCAGGAAAGGTTCATCGGAATTTTCAAAGAAAGAACGGGCTTTCTTAACTCCCCCACCGGTGTCGAGCAACAAGTCGCGTTCGTCGGAAATATGTATGATGAGTCCAAAATTTTCATTGGCTTTCAGGAAGTCAAGTATCTGTTCGCCAAAATGGTGGATGTTAATCATTATTTCTGTGAATCCGGCAGCTTTCAGTTTTAAAATCACATGTTCCAACATCGGACGTCCGGCTATGGGAACTAAAGCCTTCGGCATGGTATCGGTGAGTGGCTTCAGCCGGCTACCCAAACCGGCTGCAAATATCATTGCTTTCATTCTTTCGGTTACTTTCTTCTTTATATTTACTCTTCTTAGATTGTTGCCTCAAACGTATGTTCGATGTTCTGTTCCCGATGCACCAGTTCGACTTTCACACCAAATTTCTGATTCAGGTGCTCTGCCAGGTGCTGGGCTGAATAAACAGAACGATGCTGTCCGCCGGTGCAACCGAAGCAGACGGACAAATTGCTGAATCCGCGTTCCATATAACGTTTCACGGAGGCATCTACCAAAGCATAGACATGATCGAGGAAACGAAGTATTTCGCCATCTTCTTCCAAGAAAGTGATTACAGGTTCATCCAGTCCGGTGAAAGGTTTGTAACGCTCATACTTGCCGGGATTATTCACGGCACGGCAGTCGAATACATATCCTCCTCCATTGCCGGTAGAGTCATCAGGAATTCCTTTCTTATAGGCAAAGCTCATTACTTTGACGGTTAGCTGCCGCTTTTTCAGGTCGTCCGTAAATTGTTTCAGTCCGGTAAGCTCCCGCAAAACGTTACAGAGATACGGATATTCCGGATATTCTTCTTTCAACAGTTCACGCAGGTTTTCGATGGCATAAGGAACGCTTTGGATAAAATGCGGTTTCTTTTCAAAGTAACCACGGAAACCGTAGGCTCCCAGCACTTGCAGCGTACGGAAAAGGACAAAGTGGCGAAGCTGGCTATAAAAATAGGATTCGTCAATCGGTTGGTATTTGCGAAGAGCTTCCATATATTCTTGCAGCAGTTCTTTACGGAGGCTATCAGGATATTTCGCTTTCGCTTGCCACAGGAAAGAGGCTATGTCATAATAGAACGGGCCTTTGCGTCCGCCCTGAAAGTCGATAAACCACGGTTCCCCGTCTTTTATCATCACATTACGACTTTGAAAATCACGATACATGAAAGTAGCGGAAGAACTGCGGAGCAGGACATCGCTCATTTTCTGGAAATCATCTTCCAGTTTGTCTTCCTGAAACTCCATACCGGTAGCTTTCAGGAAGCAATATTTGAAGTAATTCAAATCCCACAGAATGGAGCGTTGGTTGAACTCCGGTTGAGGATAACAACGGGAAAAATCAAATCCATCCGCCCCGGCAAATTGAATAGCAGGAAGCAGACGGATCGTTTTGCGAAGCAACTCTTTTTCCTCTTCGGAAAAAACACTGGTAGCACGTCCTTTCTCTATGGCATGGAACAACAGAGTATCGCCCAAATCTTCCTGCAAATAATAGGTTTTATCTTCCGAGGCAATGCGCACTTCGGGAACAGGCAGTCCACATTTGCGGAAGTGTCCTGCCATATAAAGAAAAGCTTCATTCTCATCAATAGAAGCCCCGTAGACTCCAATCAATGTTTCTATACCCGCCAACCGAAAATAACGGCGGTTGGAACCGGAAGACGGTAATTCTGTTATGTTTTCAGCGGGAACGCCCGTATATGACTGATAAAGTTTCTGTAGTTCTTCGGTAATCATAGTCGTATATTTTCGAGCAAAGATAAGCATAAAAACCAAAAAATAAGAGAGGGGATTTAACTAATATTCATCCGAATACACTATCTTTGTTTCAGTTTAACTGACCTGATCTCATGAGAACAAAAACCTTTTTACTACTATGCATTGCATTTATCACACTGTTTATCGGCGGTTCCCCTCTTCAAGCCGGTCATTATTACTATAAGCAAATCTCCCTAAAAGATGGTCTTCCCTCTACCGTGAGATGTATTTTAACGGACAAACAAGGATTTGTATGGATTGGAACCCGTTCCGGATTAGGGAGATATGACGGACACGAACTTAAAAAATATATTCATCAGGCAAATAACCCTCATTCCATTCCTCACAATTTAATCTACCAGATGATAGAAGACGAACAAAACAATATCTGGATTCTGACAGACAAAGGAGTGGCACGTTATCAGAGGCAAAGCGATGACTTTTTTATACCGACTGATGAGACAGGAAATAATATCATCGCCTATTCCGCCTGCCTGACTGATAACGGAGTGTTATTCGGTTCGAAAAATAAAATCTTTTTCTATAATTATCAGGATACCTCTTTACGCCTCCTACAAACATTTGACTTAGAACCCAATTATAATGTGACTCTACTAAATCTATGGGATAAACACACATTACTCTGTTGCAGCCGGTGGCAAGGACTACTCCTGCTCGACCTGAATACCGGAAAATGCCGACGTCCTCCTTTCGATTGCGGAAAAGAAATTATGAATGTACTCATAGACTCACAAAAAAGAATCTGGGTAGCTCCCTACAATGGAGGGCTGAACTGTCTGACACGCGACGGTAAACTACTGGCTACATATACTACCCACAACTCCTCTTTAAGCAACAATGTCATACTAAGCCTCGCCGAACGGGAAGGAGAAATCTGGATTGGAACAGACGGAGGAGGCATTAATATTCTCGACCCGGAAACAAGACGTATTTCGCTGTTGGAGCATATGCCCGGAAGTGACAACTACTCACTCCCCGCTAACTCTATTTTATGTCTGTACAACGACTGCAACAATAATATGTGGGCAGGTAGCATCCGTAACGGACTAATCAGCATCCGGGAAGTTTCCATGAAAACGTATACAGATGTACCTCCCGGCAACGACCGCGGACTAAGCAACAATACCGTTCTAAGTCTTTTCCAAGAATCCCAAGACCAAATTTGGGTCGGTACAGACGGAGGAGGCATCAACAGCTTTAACCCACTCACAGAGAAATTTATCCATTACCCTTCCACCTGGGAAGACAAAGTAGCCTCTATCTGCCAGTTTACTCCCGGCAAATTATTAATTTCTCTTTTCTCACAGGGAGTATTTATTTTCAACCCGGCAACAGGAGAAAAACAGCCTTTCACCATTGTTGACGCTAAAACGACAGCACTCTTGTGCAATCGAGGCAAGGCTGTAAATCTACTTCGGAACACTCATCACAATATTCTGTTCCTTGGAGAACATATCTATATATATGATTTGAATACACGTACTTTCAGTACCGTTATAGAACAAAAAGAGCAGGAAATTATCGGTGCTCTTTTACCGATCGACAATTATAAGAATATCACTTATCTAAATGATACGAAGCACATATATGAACTGGACAACCATACCAACCGACTGAAAGCCCTGTACAGATGTTGGAAAGATACAACGATCAACTCTGTTGCACGAGACGAAGAGGGAAATTTCTGGATTGGAAACAACTACGGATTGGTACACTACAATCCTGCCACCAAAATACAGACACCAATCCCGACCTCTCTATTTAGTGAAATCACATTGATCGCATGCGACCAGCAAGGAAAAGTATGGATAGGAGCCGACAGTATGCTTTTCGCTTGGCTCATCAAAGAGAAAAAATTCGTTCTATTCGGTGAATCAGACGGTGTAATCCAAAACGAATATCTTTCCAAACCTCGTCTATTAAGTATGCGGGGAGACGTCTACATGGGTGGAGTGAAAGGGTTACTGCATATTAACAGCAAAATACCATTAACCACTTCTGAACTTCCCCAACTCCAATTATCAGATGTCATCATTAATGGAGAGTCAGTAAATAACGAATTAACGAATCATCCAGCAGGGATTTCTGCTCCCTGGAATAGTAATATCACTATTCGAATCATGTCGAAAGAGAAAGATATTTTTCGACAGAAAGTGTACAGATACCAGATAGAGGGGCTGAATGACCAGCAAATCGAATCATACAATCCCGAACTGGCCATACGTTCACTTCCTCCGGGAAGTTATAAAATCATGGCGTCCTGTACCGCCAAGGATGGTAATTGGATTCCCAGTCAGGAAGTACTGGAACTAACCATCCTTCCTCCCTGGTATCGGACATGGTGGTTTATTCTTTGTTGCGCCGTTTTTATTGCTGCCGCTATTATCGAAGCTTTCCGAAGAGCATGGAAACGTAAAGAAGAGAAGTTAAAGTGGGCAATGAAAGAACATGAGCAACAGGTATATGAAGAAAAAGTACGTTTTCTTATTAATATCAGTCATGAGTTGCGTACACCTTTAACGTTAATATACGCACCACTTAACCGGATGTTGAAATCCCTTTCTACCGAAGATACACAGTATTTGCCAATAAAAGCGATCTACCGTCAAGCGCAGCGAATGAAAAACCTTATTAATATGGTACTCGATGTACGCAAGATGGAGGTTGGAGAAAGCAAATTGCAGATACAACCGTATGTTCTCAATCAATGGATTGAACATGTATCCCAAGATTTCATCAGTGAAGGAGAAGCAAAGAACGTCCATATCCGTTATCAGCTTGATCCACATATCGATACTGTAAGTTTTGATAAAGATAAGTGTGAGATTATTCTAAGTAATCTGCTTATCAATGCCTTGAAACACAGTCCGCAGGATGCAGAAATAACAATTATGTCGGAGTTGCTTTCCGAAAGGAATAGCGTACGTATCTCCATCATTGACCGGGGAAACGGATTGAAACAAGTAAATACACAGAAACTCTTCACCCGTTTCTATCAGGGTACAGGAGAGCAGAGCGGCACAGGGATCGGACTGTCTTATTCCAAGATTCTGGTAGAACTACACGGAGGTTCCATTGGTGCACAAGATAATCAGGATGCCGGTGCGACATTCTTCTTTGAACTGCCCTTAAGACAACAATCGGAAGAGATTATCTGCCAACCGAAAGCATATTTGAACGAATTAATGAGTGACGATAGTAAAGAACAACAACCGGAGGAAGATAATTTCGACACGAGTCCTTACAGTGTTTTAGTAGTGGATGATAATCCGGACTTGACGGACTTCCTGAGAAAGTCACTGGGAGAATATTTCAAACGGGTAGTGATTGCTTCGGATGGTGTGGAAGCCCTTCAACTGACCAAAAGCCATGCCCCGGATATTATCATCAGCGACGTGATGATGCCGAGAATGAATGGATATGAACTATGCAAAAATATAAAGGAAGATATTACGATCAGTCACATTCCTATCGTTCTGCTGACAGCAAGAGATGATAAACAAAGCCAGTTGAGTGGTTACAAGAACGGGGCGGATGCTTATCTGACTAAACCTTTTGAGATAGAAATGCTGATGGAAATCATTCGCAACCGGTTGAAGAACCGCGAATCTATCAAGAAGAGATATTTGAATACAGGACTAGTCCCTGCGCCGGAAGAAAGCACCTTCAGCCAGGCAGATGAAACATTCCTGTTGAAACTGAATAAAATTATCCTGGAGCATTTGGATAGCAGTCATCTGGATGTCACTTTTATCTGCAAAGAGATAGGTATGAGCAGAGCCTCCCTTTACAATAAGCTGAAAGCTCTAACCGATATGGGAGCCAATGATTACATTAATAAATTCCGGATGGAAAAAGCAATCACGTTAATCACCAGTACGGACCTGTCGTTCACAGAAATTGCCGAGAAGGTCGGTTTTACTACTTCACGCTATTTCAGTACGGCTTTCAAACAATATACGGGAGAAACGCCGACTCAATACAAAGAAAAGCAGAAACAGGAAAGGAAAAAAGAGCAATAAGAAGCTACCCGGAAAATAAATATTTTTTAGGCACGGATTACACAGGTTTCACGCTTTTTTATAGTTGTTTTATGATAACTACCATTTTTAAAACCGTGAAATCCGTGTAATTCGTGCCTAACATTTTAATATATTGCAAGTTTCATTGCTTACTCAACCATTGACTTTTTTATAGTCTTCCAGGAACTTCTTCAATCCCGAGTCAGTCAGCGGATGATTGAGCAATCCTTTAATGGCGCTCAACGGACAAGTAGCAACGTCAGCTCCTACTTCTACACATTCGATAATGTGTTTCGTATTACGGATGGAAGCAGCCAATACCTGTGTTTTATAGTCATACGTACGATACATACGTACGATATCTCCCACAAGCCTTACTCCATCTTCACAAATATCGTCCAGACGGCCGACAAAAGGTGAAACATAAGTAGCTCCGGCTTTAGCTGCCAGTAATGCCTGTCCTACTGAAAAGACTAATGTACAGTTCGTGCGGATTCCCTTTTCCGTGAAATGCTTGATAGCTTTAATGCCATCGGCAATACAGGGAACTTTTACTACAATATGCGGATTGAGCGCGGCAAGTTCTTCGCCTTCACGAATCATTCCTTCATAATCGGTTGCTATCACTTCGGCACTTACATCTCCGTTGACGATCTCGCATATTTTAATATAATGCTCACGCTGATTCTGCGTTCCTTTGATACCTTCTTTCGCCATCAGCGAAGGGTTGGTAGTCACTCCGTCAAGTACTCCGAGGTCATAAGCCTCCTGGATTTGCTCCAAATTAGCTGTGTCAATAAAAAACTTCATACTCTTAATTTTTAATGGTTAACGATCTAATAGTCAAAGATAAAAATTTATTTTTATTCATCCCTGATTAAGCAATCGTAATTGACGAATCAAGATATACATCCTGAATGGTATTCAATAATTCCACCCCTTCGTTCATTGGTTTCTGGAACGCTTTACGTCCGCTAATCAATCCCATACCACCGGCACGTTTGTTGACAACGGCTGTAATGACAGCATCACGCAAATCTGATTCTCCGTGAGATTCTCCACCGGAGTTAATCAAACCAACGCGTCCCATATAGCCATTGGCAACCTGATAACGGCAAAGGTCAATCGGGTGTTCGGAAGCCAGTTCGGTATACATACGTTCGTCTACCTTGCCGAAGCCGATGGCTTTGAAACCACCATTGTTAGTAGGAAGTTTCTGTTTTACGATATCAGCTTTAATAGTCACTCCCAGACGGTCGGCCTGTCCTGTTAAATCGGCAGCCGCATGATAATCGACAGCACCTTTCTTGAAATCATTATTACGCAGGTAACACCAAAGAATGGTTGCCATCCCCAGTTCGTGAGCATATTCAAAAGCTTCGGCAATCTCCACGAGCTGACGGCGACTCTGTTCCGAACCGAAATAGATGGTGGCCCCTACCGCTACCGCTCCCATATTCCAGGCCTCTTTGACTGTACCAAACAGTACTTGGTCGAAAGTGTTGGGATAAGAAAGTAGTTCATTGTGATTCAACTTGACGATGAAAGGTATTTTATGGGCATATTTACGTGCTACGGAACCAAGGATACCAAAGGTAGAAGCGACTCCATTACAGCCTCCTTCAATAGCCAGTTTCACGATATTCTCCGGATCGAAATAGATCGGATTGGGAGCAAACGATGCTCCGGCAGTATGTTCGATGTCCTGATCGACAGGAAGTATGGATACATAACCGGTATTTGCCAGGCGACCATGTCCCAACAACGTTTGCAGACTGTTCAATACTCTGATATTCCGGTCCGAATCAATCCATACTTTATCTATTGTATCGGGAGACGGAACGTGAATCAGTGATTTATCAATGGTTTCGCAAGTGTGGTCCAGGTAATAACAGGCCTTATCTCTTAATAATTCTACTACTTTACTCATAACTTCATTTTTTAATGTGTAACTTTTCTATTTTTTCTTTCCCTGATTGGCTACTGCTTCCATCAGTTTTTTGATCTCTTCCGGGGTTCCCAGGAAATAGTCGTTGGCCACGTTCAGGTTTTCATCAAACTCAAAAACGTAAGGCACAGCAGTAGGCAGATTCAGTTTTATGATATCTTCATCGGAGATATTTTTCAAATGTTTTATGATACCCCGCAGGCTATTACCATGAGCCACAACCAATAAAGTATGGGCCGTTTTCAGACTGGGGAATATATCACTTTCCCAGTAAGGCATGATACGTTCAATGGTATCTTTCAATGATTCGGTACGAGGTAACTCGGCGTCGGGCACTTCATGATAACGGTAATCAAAACGCGGGTTTCTCAAATCACTCTCCGAAAGCGGATTGGGAGCTATATCATAGCTACGACGCCACACAAGCACTTGTTCTTCTCCATATTTCTCGGCAGTCTCGGCTTTATTCAATCCCTGCAATTCACCATAATGCTTTTCATTCAGGCGCCAGTTTTTCTCTACAGGTATCCAGTCCAGATTCATCTTATCGAGAACACAGTTCAAGGTTTTCACCGCACGCTTCAAATAGGAAGTATAAGCCTTATCGAAATTGAAACCATATTCTTTCAATGTCTCTCCGGCTTTTTCAGCTTCGGCAACTCCCTTTTCTGTCAGATCGACATCTGTCCAGCCCGTGAAGCGGTTTTCTTTATTCCATGCACTCTCTCCGTGACGAAGTAATACTATCTTTTTCATTTCTAAAATTCTCCTTTCTTCTTTTTATATATACAACAGATTGTTTCTTCACAAAGTTCACTAGAAAACAAATAGTTGTCAATACCCAGAAATAATGATTCTTTCTGCAAAGAAGCGGGATGCAGTAATCAGGGACATAAAAAAATACCCTCCTCTAATTCTAAGCTTGCATTATGGATGATGATTCATCAAAGCAAGGTTATCATTAGAGAAGAGTAAGTCTGTTAAAGTAAAAAAGAGAGAGTTTATATATACAAGAAAATCTGTTCTACTTTTCTGTTCTTTTTAAAAAGTTCCACTGTTGAAGTCTACACATCAGCATCTTTTCCATAATAGGTTTCTTTCGTCTTTTTGATGTTTCGCAGCAAAGATGAATAGTGGCGATAGTTCATATCTCCTTCCTTACAAGCTGCCAACTGTTCCTTTACATGCTCTTCAATCTTGTCCAGATGTTTCTCCATAAAGAGTTGAATATCAGAACGGGTGACTGTCATATTCAAACTTGTATTATCTTTCTCATTAGGTTTAATCACACGCTCTACAAACGACAGATAAGTCCGGTGTGTTTGACGACGGAAATTGTTCTCCAACTCATTAGGATCGTTCAACGGTTTCCATACAGCGACAAATACGTCATTCAAATACTCGTCCAGTGAATACGGTTCGGGTACGCTGAAGGAAGTTGAATAGATATTGTGAAGCATTCCCGGCGCAAGCAACAAAGCTAACGCAGAACTCTGACGGTCGCTAATTTCATCTACCGCTTTCAGGCCTACACGACTTACCACTTCGTCCGGATAGAGCCAGAGGGGAGCTACGAACAAGTTACGTCCCAACCATTCAACAACCTCTTTTTGTATGCTACGCGGCACATAATCACGCCCTTTGCTATCCGGCACATTTTTGGTATAACGGCCTCCCAGATTTTTCTGTACTTGCAGCGTATACTTCAGGTATTGGACGCGAACTGAATTATAGATAGTATTCAAGTCGTCATACTGACCGTCGGGTTGCGCCGTCCAAGTCAGAATATTCTCCATCACTCTTTTCAGATTCTTGATACCATATTCATTAGCCTTCATATTATTGTCGCCCAAATCTTCGCTTTGGCTGCGCGGGTCAGAGCCTTTTCCTTCATCACCGATAAACAATAAACGATGGTCTCCTTTCAGTTTCTTGGTAACTTCGGCACGTAATGCCGCTTTCTCTTTAAAGGGGTCTTTAAATTCCGGACGATATTGATATCCCCATTTTATAGCCCATTTATCATAATCGCCAATGCGAGGGAAAAGTCCTTTTTCTGAAATCCGGTCTTCAGGCTGTGCCACATAATTGAATCGTGCATAGTCCATGATTGATACCGTATGACCGTTGGCTTCCACCCAGGCTTTATCACGTAACTTCTCTACCGGAGTAGCTGAACTGGCAGCCATATTGTGACGCAAACCGAGTGTGTGTCCTACTTCATGCGAGGAGACAAACTGAATCAGAGTTCCCATTAATTTGTCATCAAAGGTCATTGATTGCGCACGTTTATCCAAAGGTCCGCACTGCACCATATACCATTTCTTAAGTAGGTTCATCACGTTATGATACCAACAGATATGACTTTCCATTATTTCTCCGCTACGCGGATCTACAATACGCGGTCCGTAGGCATTCTCTGTTTCCGAAGGCAAATAACGCAATACACTATAACGTGCATCATCCAAGCTCATTGTGGGATCGTCCGGCCACTCTTTGGCAATAATGGCATTTTTAAATCCGGCTGCTTCAAAAGCAACATTCCAATCGTTCACACCGGCTTTAAGATAAGGGATCCATTTCTTGGGTGTCGCCGGGTCTATATAGTATACAATAGGGCGTTTCGGTTCAGTGAGTTGCCCTCGACGATAACGTTCCGGGTCTTTCGGTTCCAACCGATAACGCTGAATGATAGCTCCACGCGATGTGACTTGCTGTTCATCAGAGAATTCTGTCACCGGATTCTGAAAAAAGCCGACCCGTTCATCTGCCAGTCTCGGCTGCATCGGCTCTTTAGGCAACATTACCATACTGGTATTCAGTTTCACAGTCACTGATCCTGTTGCCGCAGCCGGCAGTTTGCCGGAAGTTATGTTGTAAGTACGCAAAGTTACTACTTCCACATTAATAGGATAGGTCTTTATAGTATCCATAAATGTACGATCCTGAACTAAAGAACCAATACCAAGAATAGAACGGTCACTTGATGTAAAGCCACAGGTCTTGTTATCACTTAAAAGGAACTTGGAGACGTTGACAAGCTGTGCCCGAGTCTCCGGATTTCTACCGATAACATCAAACTTACCGATAACCGGATCTACAGTAGACTGCTTCAACGCCTCTGCTATCTTATCACCCGGGCGGGCAAACTGCGACTGCACATATTCACGTAAAAAGAGAGTTTTATCGTTATGTTGTTCCCAATAAACCACACTTCGATTCACTTCTTCTCCACTAAGCATTTTAAATCCTTGCGGAACAGCTTTAAAGCGGGTAACAACCAATAACAATCGTCCCAATAAAGAATCCGGCACTTCAAAATACCAGTCATCTTTGATGTGACGGACCGTAAACATACCCTCACATTCACTTCCTCCATCTTTCAACAGTTTCTCGTAAGCAGTAGCCTTCTTGACAGTGTCTTTTTTGACCGTATCTTCATGAACTACCAGATTTTTGTTTCCATACTCCAGCGGAAGTTTACCACCGGCATACACTCCAACACATTGTAGTGTAAAGAGTATGTATGTCGCCATCATTAAAATTTTTCGCATCGCTTTTCTATCTATTTTATTCGTTAGTATTTAGTGTCAAATTGGGATTCTTCTCACGGGCAGCTACCGGGAACGGGATAATGTACAAACGTGAATCCGGTTTCAATGTATATATTTTCTGTTCTACGGTCGTAGTTACCAGCGGAAAAGTACGGGTAATCGTCTTTGCATAGTCGGCTTCCGTATTGAACCGTTTCAAATCCCAGAAACGGCTGAATCCGAAGAGCAACTCTTTACGACGCTCGTTAATGATTTCCTGCATCATCTCACGCTGTGTAGCCGGTTCCGGAAGCACAGCTTCACTTCCTTTGATTCGTTTTTCACGTAACTGATTCAACACTTCAACGGATCCGGACAAATCGTTCAAACGTGCCATCGCCTCTGCCAAAATCAAATAAACTTCGGCTGTACGCATACCTACAGCCATGTATTGAAACTTAGAATAGGTAAGGGCAGTGTTCCATAAAGCAGCTCCAGAACCCTCGTCAAAATAATACTCAAGATTACCGGTCGTTTTGAAGAACAGGTTCAAACGCTCGTCATTATCTCCGAAAAGTTGTACTAACTCCGGACTAATCATACCATAAGCAATAGACGGGTTTTCAGAATAACTACCCATATAAGCATAATTCAACACTTCCGGATTGCCACCTTTGGCATAAGTTGAAACCTTAGTCGGTCCCCCGACGGCATCCAAAGCTATATAATCTATCAAGGCATTGTTCCGTTTCAAAGATTCCTCCGCCGCATCCTTAGCCTTTTTCCAGTCACGGTGGAACAAGTAAACGCGTGCCGCCAATGCATAGCCGAATGCTTTCGACGGATGATATACATTCACCGGTTCTTCCTGCAGATAAGGTAACGCATCCTCGATATCCTTGATGATAAAGTCATAGACTTGGGCAACAGTAGCTTTGGTAGGAGTCGCTTCCAAGTCATATTCGCTGACAATAGCAATACCACCGTCAGTGGCTGCTGTCTCCGGATTGTAGGCTTTAGCGAATGTATTCACCAGAATAAAATGATCCCACGCACGCATAATTTTTGCTTCCGCTTTAGCCAGTTCCTTCACATCCTTGTCACCTGTACTATGATCTACCAATGAAATCACGATGTTAGAGCGTAAGATGTATTGATAACAGTTGGCATACAGATTATTATCACTTAATTCTTTACGATCGGCATCCT
Organism: Bacteroides sp. 1_1_30; assembly: GCF_020982715.1. Classification (NCBI taxonomy): domain Bacteria; kingdom Pseudomonadati; phylum Bacteroidota; class Bacteroidia; order Bacteroidales; family Bacteroidaceae; genus Bacteroides; species Bacteroides sp. 1_1_30. The sequence continues at coordinate 10,067 of NZ_JAJKHN010000004.1, read as the reverse complement.
CATTAAAAGTCATATTGATTCCATCAGAGGAAAGATATTCCTTGCCGATAATATTCGATTCTTTTGACCAGACATTATCACTCAACAAAGCAAAAGACGACGGATAATAACTCCGGTTCGGCAAAGCCACCAATTCATAATAAGTCTCGGTAGAGTCTACAGTCTTCTTTCCTGTAGGGGTAATATCCACGTAATTCTCGCAAGCCGCAAATCCCAAGATAAGCAGAACTGGCAATATATAAAGTAATTTACGCATATCCTATATTCTTTTTAATAATTAGAAACTTGTTGATAATCCGATAGAATAAGTCTTGGGTGAAGCCATGCCGCGTGTGCCGCTGTTCAATCCGTAGCTTTCCGGGTCAATGTCGCTTCCTGCCTTACACCAGGTAAACAGGTTGTTCACTTGCAACTTCAAATTCAATGAATTAAGCCGAATTTGACGGCAGATACCGGACGGCAAACTATACCCCAAACTCAAGCTACGCAATTTCACATAACCAGCATCTTTCACATTGATATCACCATATTGCCACCAATCCTGGAAAGTACTTGCGTAAGTTTTAACCTTTGTAGGCATATCAATATACATACGTACATTTGCATCCGGCGCATCCGCACTCCAACGGTTGGTTATGTCTTTCAACGTCTGGCTTCCCACCTGGTCACTCATACTTACCACACTATTACGCAGTTTGTTACCGCCTGCATACACAAAGAAAGCATTCAAGGCAATTCCCTTGTAGCTAAGTCTCAAGGACACTGCTCCATTAAATTTCGGAGTCAGCGAGCCAAGATTTACAAGATTCTCAGTACCTTTCAGTGACAATCCGGTAGTAATATTGGCAACCGTACCATCCTCGTTGAACGTCACCAGGTCATTCCCATCTTTGTCCACCGCTACCGGATATCCATTTTCAATGCGGTCGATACGGTAAGCCCAAAGCGTATTATAACTGGTTCCTTCCATAAAGTAGTTCTGCGGGCTCATAATGAAACTTGTCGAAGTGTCCGAATCACTATGATCCACCTTTAACATCTTGTTCTTGTTATGGGCAAAGTTGAAATCAACGGCAAAGTTCCAGTCCTTCTTCCTGATGAGATTGGCAGTAAGAGAAAATTCGATACCCCGGTTACGCATCTCACCGTTGTTCACTACACGTGATTTAGCTCCCAATGTAGGATCCATGTAGCGGCGTACAAGCAAATCAGATGAGTGGCGGTTGTAATACTCCAAGCTACCATTGACTAAATTATTGAAAAGACGGAAATCCAGTCCCACATTATAAGTGGCTGTTTTCTCCCAACGGAGTTTCGGGTTCGGAAGATCATCATCATCATAAGTCAGGTATGTCGTCTTGATCGGATTGCTCTGGGTCTTCTGCTTTACTACAAAATAGGTAGTCGAACTCTGATCCACATTACCGTTGATACCATAGGTCATACGTGCTTTCAGGAAGTCGAGCCAAACAATATCTTTCATAAATGACTCTTCCGACATAATCCAGGACGCACCGACAGACCACAGGGGATGACGCTGGTTACGGATATCAAGTCCGAACAAGTCCGCCTGATCCCAGCGGATACTTCCGGATACATTATAACGGGACAGATAAGAATAGCTTGCATTGGCATAAAAAGATGCATAACGATGGCGTGATTCTTGCAACGTAGGCGACAGGCCACTCAAAGTAATCGTATTGCCGGAAAGTGCACTGGTTCCTACACCGTCACGGTATGCCTGCCAATCTATAATGTCAGAAGTCAGTGTCTGAGGATCGTATCCATACATTAATTGCCGGGTAGGTTTCGGAATCTTATTTTCCCTGAATTCAAGTCCGGCAATGGCGGTTACTGCATGGTTCTTCCAACTTTTGTCAAAGTCTATCTGATTACGTACAGTATAACGGTTACTGCTCAACTCATTTTGAAAGAACCGTCCGCCTTTCGGCATTGCCGAATTTCCATTCGTATCAATCATAGAGTTGTACGTCATACGCATCAAATAGGAGTCCTCCGCATCAAACACTTCACTCTTGCTATGATTCCATTCATATTGATACATGAAGTTATATTTAAACATCTTCAGGAATCGTGCCTGCAAGCTGACAAACGGGCGGATGCTGACATTGCGTGATTTGGTACCGCCTTCACCCAATGCGTCAAGCACATTGAAACCAAATGTTTTATAAGGTGAAACACCTTCCGCCTTGCTCACGACACTGCCATTGTAAGCTCCACCCGAATATCCGCTTACATTCACATAAGGAGAATTATAACGGTTACCATCGGCATCCATTATTCTTTCATAACGTTGTTGCATAGTGTAACTGGTAAACAGGGTATTCGGTGTATCGCTACTTCCCAGACGGGCGTCCACCCCGGCATTCACATTCAGCCAACTAGTTATGGCATAGTTCGACTTATAATACAAGGAGAATTTATTCCTTTTATCATTTATCGTACGCCCCTTGTCATTTTCATAATTGAACGAAAGGAAGTGATTGTTTTTTCCGACTTTCTGCGATACGGACACATTATAACGCTGAGTTACAGCCGTGCGCCAAGCATTGTCACGATATTCTTTATAATAGTCATTATTACGCCACTGATTCAATGTAGCTTCGACTTCATTATTACTTAGTGTACCATTCTCCCGATCCAGATAAAGTTGGAACAACGGATTATAGTAGCCTGCCTTATAGCTGGACAAAAAACCGGATGCACTGCCTGATTCGGCTACATTCGCATCAAACACAGCTGTTTGATAATCAATAATGTCGCTTGTAGAAGCCAGGTTCAAACTATTGAAATTCGGTTTGCTGGTGATGAACCAATCAGCATTGATATTCACATGCGCACCCTCTTCTTTGGCCTGTTTGGTAACTACCACAATAATGCCGTTTGCAGCCAAAGCACCATAAATACTGGCTGCCGCCGCATCCTTCAAGACAGTAATACTCTCTACATTATAAGGATTTATCTCACTCAAAGTCAGGTCGGTCGGCATATCATCTACGACGATCAACGGCATTGTGCCTACCTTATCTGAGAACGTACCTCTACCGCGAAGGATAGGGCTCATATCCCCGTTATTCGGATTGATATCCATACGCAGACCGGCTATTTGCCCTTCCAAGGATGACGCCAGGTCACTGTGCATCTGTCTTGTCAGTTGTTCAGAATCTATAAAACCGAAAGAGGCAGTAGAACGTTCACGGCTGATACGCTGATAACCCGTCACTACAACATCTCCCAATTGCTGTTTATCTTCATGCATAACCACATTGACATGAGTACGCCCTTTAATAGATACCTTTTCAGTTTGCATACCGACAAAAGAAACTTCCAATGTGTGGGTTTCCTCCATCACTTTACAAGTGAAATTTCCTTTGATATCGGAAATAGCTCCAAACGGGCTGTCGATTCCCCGGATATTCGCACCCGGCAGCGGATCACCTTTTTCATCCACTACCCGCCCTTCGATGTTCCTGACTTTACGAGTAATCGATGCAGGCTTCACTTTACGGACAGTGATAAAATGTTGTTTCACCTCATATTCAAAAGGCTTCCCTTCCAGTATTTTCTGGAGTGCCGCCAAAGGTGCCAACTGATGTATGCTTACGCTTACCCGGTACGCTCCGACATCTTCACTAGGAAAATTCACCTTATAACCGGACACATTGCTAAACTGCTTCAAAGCCTCTCCCAATGGCGCTTCCTTTAGTTCCAAAGAAATCAATTTGCTGTCCGTATTTTGTGCCCGTCCATGCAGGGCAATCACAAACATCAGCAATAAGAAGGCGGCTTTCATCCATACGACCTTTCTCATTGCCTTTTTGCGAGACAATGTAATTTGTTGCTTTTTCATAAGAGTTGTATTTGTAAAGTTATATATGTTTAATCGTAATAGTCCCGTCCTGATATTCTACACGTACTTTTTCCAGTTTATTCAACAGTTCCACTGCCTCGTCCAAATGAGCGTTGCGGTTCGCCCAAAAGTTCAGGCGGATATTGTATAGTTCCACCCGTTCAAAGTCTACGTTCACGTTGTACCATCTGCCCAGAGAACTCATAATTTCTTCCAGTGACGAATCTTCAAAATAGAACATTCCTTCTGTCCATGCCGTATAGGTAGCTATGTTGACACGCGATATTTTCTCTTCTCCGGTTTCCGTATAAGTCAAGTCCTGTCCGGGTTGAAGTACTACGGATGAAAGGCTGTTCGTGTTGGTCACTTGCACATTTCCCTGCACCAATGTCACGTGGCGGTCTTCTGTTGTGTATGAACGTACATTGAATTTAGTACCCAGCACATGGGTATCCATGCCGTCGGCACTTACTATAAAGGGACATTTTTCATCCTTTGCCACTTCAAAGCAGGCTTCACCTTTCAACTCTACCCGTCGTTCCTTCCCGTTGAATGCGACAGGATAGCGCAGGCTACTTTCAGCATTTATCCACACTTTAGTCCCGTCGGACAGTACCAATAGGAAACTTTTTCCACGTGGTGTAGTCAACGTTTGGCAGCAGGTGGTATCCGGCGTCAATGTTTTCCATTCTTTGATGTCCATCACACTGTCTTCCAACAGTTGTTGTTCATGATGACCGTCCATTTGCAGCATCACATGTTCTCCACTGACAGTTGCGACAAAGAATCGCACCGGTTCCTCTTTTTTTATAAAGAAAGAAGGAAGTAAAGAAGGTATAAGAAAGGCCAAAACCAAAACGGCAGCCACAGCAGAAGCCGCTACCCAAATACGTGTTTTCATTTTTGCCTTGCGTCTCCTATCCAAGCTTTCACGCATCACAGCTTCCTTGCAAGCCATCAAGTCGAGAAATAGTTCCTTGTTTTCAGGTACGCTAATCCACTGGTTGAACTCTTCCGTCTCCCTTAGTCTCGGTTCCTGTATCGCACGCAATGCATAATCTGAATTCTGGTCTGGATTTTCCATCATAATAATCAACTGTTTATCTTAATACGTAGAGCCAACCGAAATTAATGACACCTATGAGAGATTTTTTTTCTTGATGGAAATTCAGAAGAACAAAAGATGAAGCCTGTATACCAATGACGATAACACACAAATGCACTATTCCAACGGTTCACAGGTTTCACCATTGAGATGAACAACTATAAATCAGACATTTATGGTGAAGGGAAGCAGAAAAACAAAGCAAACAACCCTTCACATCCTTCACCTCTTTTTTCATATGCTATGAGCTAAAGTAAATATGCTATAAGCAAAAAAGAATATGCTATAAGCAAAAATAAATTAGCTTATAGCAAATGACCCGTTGGGTATTAACTTTTGAGTTATCAAGTATTAACTCTTGAGCTATAAGGTATTAACTCTTGAATTATCAGGCATTAATACCTTGTTTACAGGAGATATATGCCGTGCGTATTGGACATATAGATCCAATATGCTAGACATATAGATCCAACACGTCAGACATATATGCCCAACAAATCCATATAAGTGCGTGAAGGGTGTGAAGGGTTATTTACTTTGTTTTTCCTACTTCCATTCACCATAAATATCTGATTTATAGTTGTTCAGCTAAAGTGTGAAACAAGTGAAGAGCAGGATTCAACATTAAACTGTAATAAGTAAAAAGACACTCAATCGTTTACGGAGTATTTTTAAAGCCCGGGCAATATGGGTTCTGACTGTATTATCACTGATATTTAATATTTCACTAATTTCCGCACATTTCTTTTCATTCAGAAAAAACTCTTCCACTACTATGCGCATTTGCGGCGCCATCTGGCGGATACTCTCCTGCATCCGGTCTATTTTATCTTCGTAGTCCCGATACTCTTTGGCAGTCCAACCGCTATAAAGTTCTTCCAAGTATCTTTCCGCATTCCGGTTCACTACATTCTGATGACGTATGTGGTCAATGCAACGGTTTTTCACCATAACATAGAATAAAGGCAGCAAATCAGTCTTCCCTTCAAACTGCTCGCTGTTTTCAAGTACTGAGCAAAACACATCACTCAATACATCCTTTGCGCTTTCTCCGTCATTCAGCAGATTATATGCATGAATATAGAGCTTTTGCCAATATTTCCTATACAATACAGCTATGGCATTTTGGCTACTATTCATATCTTTGTGGTTACTTTTTGCATTTAATTAAGCACAAAGATAGCCAAATAACACAAAAAGCAATCAATTCATTAAAAAATATTAGAAATCATATTCTAATATATTAACGTATCATTTCTTTTCAAGAAGATGCGGTTTGTAATCGTATCCGGAAGTTCTGATTCATAATGTGTTACCATAATCATCGTCTTATCTTTACGTTTGCAGAAGGCTTCGATCACCTTTTTAACCCGACGACGATTGTAAGTATCCAATCCATGAAGCGGTTCGTCCAAAATCAGTAATTCAGGATCTTTGACGAAAGCACGTGCCAACAGAGCCAGACGTTGCTCCCCACTGGAAAGCTGCAAGAAAGGTTTGTCTTTCAAGTCGGCAATGCCGAATATATCCATCCACCACTCACATACAGCCATTTGCTCCGGTTGGGGGCGTTTGTACAGTCCGATACTGTCGTGCAGTCCGCTGGCTACGATTTCAATAGCCGGCAAGTTTTTGAGATAAGCACGATGCATCTCGGGACTTACATATCCGATGTGTTTCTTGATTTCCCAAATACTTTCTCCAGTTCCCCGTTTGCGTCCGAAAAGGCTGATGTCGCAAGCGTATGATTGTGGATTATCCGCACAAACCAAACTCAATAATGTAGACTTTCCTGCACCGTTCTCCCCGCTCAACGCCCATTTCTCCCCACGATGCACTGTCCAGTCCAGTTCGTTCAGAATAGTGCGGTCGCCATAGCGGATACTTACCTTATTCAGTTTCACCACTTCGTCCGAGTCATAGTTGTTGCCGTCATAAGGCAAATCAATAATCCGTTTCTGCAATTCATCGAAAGAAGTAGCTGCGTCTCTGTTGCGGAAAGCAGTCAGGTAGGCTTCGCGTTCCATCTTGGAAAACACTTCCATTTTATCAACAGGGATAACATGAGTGATAAAGGAAGGTATATCATCCATCATGGAAAGTACCAGAATAATCTGGACGGAAGACATTTTTGTCAGACGTTCAAGCAAAGAGAATAACAATTCGCGGGTAGGCGCATCCAGTCCGATAAACGGATTATCCATTATCAGAACGCGGGGGGCTGTCAACAGTGTCTTTGTGAGCTGGAATTTACGCAGTTCACCACTTGAAAGAAGGATTATCTTTTTATCAAGAAGAGGTTCGATGCGGAAGAGCTCGAACAGTTCATTTTTCAGTTGTTCGTCTTTAATCTCTCCCAACATTTCGCGGACGTCCGGCGTTTCATCCTGGTCGTGCGCATTCCAACGCTGTTGGTAGTAATAATTGGCATCTGCCGCTCCATAAGTATCACGGAACGCGATATATTTCACATTATCATAAACAGTTTGAGTAGCGGAAGGGGAAAAGTCATACTGGAGTGTTCCTTCACGTAGCGGATATTTTCCGATTAATGTATCTACAAAAAGGCTCTTGCCACCCCCATTGGGACCTACAATGGCTATATGTTCGTTCGCTCCGATAGTTGCCGTGATAGGTTTGGCTAAACGCACAAGCGGGTTGCGTGCTACGCCCCCCGCCATGCAGAATGTATTTTGGCTCATATTTTTATATTCTGTTTTATTTTTGACCGCAAAGGTAACAATTTTATCACAGAATAAGCACTTTTCTTGTCTATTTAGTAAATCCGTAAGGCGGACATTCAAAATTAGTGATATTCAGTTTGTATTCCATCATATCTTTCAATTCATGCACCGGACGTTCCAGTTCATAAGGTATCGGCTGCTTGCTGAATTGCTGGAAATAGAGCAAGCAGGCATCTTTCCACCACACCGCGTCACGTGTCTGAATCTTCAACCGGTGCTGTATGTCACGGAATCGTTCCGGGTCGATGTATTTCTCCATAGGCGCCCATAACTTCTGGAAGTTTCTGGTTTCTTGCACCCCACGGTCATAAGCATAGCACAACTCCGCCCAAAGTGTACGCCCGCTCTTCATCCGATGATTCCAGGGAACATGGTGGAACCAAAGAAGCAGATTTTCGGGACAGGTATCTACATTATCCAGTTGTTCGCATAAAGGAGAGTGATATTGTGCGGTCGCATTGCTCCCTTTGCTGCTGCGGTCGAATCCGATACCGCCGTCATCTGCCCTATGGTAATAAGAAGGCATCCAGTCGGGACGGGCACCGGGAATATCACACCAAGGCTCGGGCCCGTAATGATGTCCCCATGCAAAGATGTGATGCAGTCCTAACGGCATCATATAATCTACTACTGCTTCCCTCGACTCTTGGAGAAGTTGAGAGTTGAGAAGGGAGAGTTGAGAGTGAAGTTGTTGTCTCTCTTTGGAAGATATTTCATTGACGGAATCGTTGTACGGCTGTAAGGCAAGCGGAAGAAAAGTTTGCCTCAACCATTCTTCACCGATCTGCTCGGAAGAAAGTGAATGTTTCCATGCCAAACGACCGAAAGCATACCAGTTGGCTTGGGCAAAAGGATGTCCGCACCAATTGATGTCATCACCGATATTGGTGACACCGGCAATAGCCGTCAATGAATGGGAGAACAAGGAGCCGTCCGTCACACGGGCGATGGTAGAGCCTGCGCCTTGTACGTAAGTGTCGCTGTCCAGACATTCTTTCCACATGGGAGCGAGAAAAACGAGGTGGTTGGAGAATCCCAGATATTCCTGTGTTATCTGAAATTCCGGCATCACGGGTGTTTTCTTCATGGCTCCGAATAACGGGCTGAACGGTTCGCGGGGCTGGAAATCAATCGGGCCGTTCTTTATCTGTACAATCACATTGTCGCGGAACTTTCCGTCCAAAGGTTCAAATTCAAGATAGGCTTGCTTGGCCCGGTCGCTGTCCGTGGGCGAGTAAACGAAAGCACGCCACATGACGATGCCGCAATAAGGTTTCAATACATCGGCAAGCATGTTCGCCCCTTCGGCATGAGTACGCCCGTAGTCACACGGTCCGGGTTGTCCTTCGGAGTTTGCTTTCACCAAAAAGCCTCCGAAATCGGGTATCAACGAATAGATATCTTTGGCTTTTTTCTTCCACCAGGCAATCACCTCTTTATCCAACGGATCGGAGGTGGATAAACCACCTAAAGCTGCCGGGGAAGAAAAGTTAATTGAAAGATATATTTTCAAACCATAAGGACGGAAGATGTCTGCCAGAACTTTAACTTTCTGCAAATAATCATCAGATAGTATCTTAGGACTTGCATTGACATTGTTTATCACAGTAGCATTAATACCGATGGAAGCATTGGCGCGTGCATAAGCTTCATAACGGGGAGAAACAACCGACGGGAGTTCGTCCCATTTCCAAAGCGAATGTCCGGCATAGCCACGTTCGATTGTACCGTCTAGATTGTCCCAATGATTCAAGACGCGAATCCGGTAATCCGGTTTTTCGGAGACATTTAAAGACTTCAATGTTGATTCGGATAATTGTCCGGTGGCTTGCAGACGAAGCAGATGATAAGTTCCGTAAAGTATTCCTTGCTCACCGGAAGAAGTGATTGTCAAATGGTTACCGTCTTTAGAAGCGCGGATGATGTACCCGTCATTTCCTAATGCACGCAGTTCCTTATTTTTCTGTATTTCCAGCGTTATGGGGATTCCTCCCTGCCAGAAGTTCCGCAATTCGGAAACGGCGATATTTAATGTAGGAGATTGTTTCTTATTCATTATTATTGCTTTTGCTCCCGTTGAATAACGAAGCCACAAAGCGCTCCCATCTTCTGCATAAACAGAGAAAAGACTGAAAAACAGGACAAATGTCAATATAGATATAATCCTCATAAGTAATAGTTCAAAATTCGTTTCACGAATGGGTATTTAAGGGTTAAATGGGAATTTAGCAGTTAGGCTGAAAGCCTTACAATTATATATTTATTGGGGTGCCCTGAAAGGGCTTAATTATATAGCGTAGGGCAACGCCCTACGAAAAAAACACACCAGCCACAAGCCCTGAAAGGG